>NZ_JBQQCE010000393.1:0-9280 GCF_052245645.1 Streptomyces sp. KR55
GTGGCTGCGGGCCTGAGACCGCCACCCGCGCCGGCCGGGGTCAGTGGGGCACCGCGCCGACCAGTTCCGCCAGTGCCGTCGCGAGCCGGTGCAGTCCGGGACCGGCCGGTCCACCCGGCTCGGTCATGTACATGTCCCGGCGTATCTCCACCATCAGCGCACTCACCCGGGGCTCGGACCCGTAGTACTCCAGGGGTACGTACGTGCCGCCGAAGGGGCTGTCGAGTCCCGTCTCCCCGCGCTGCGCGAACGCCTCCCGGGCGGCCGAGAGCAGCTCGGGAGGCGTGTGGAAGGAGTCGGTGCCCAGGCAGACCGGCGGGCGCGGATCCTCGCCGTGCAACTCGTACGGCAGCCGGGCGGTGGGATAGGAGTGCACGTCGATGATCACGGCCCGGCCGGTGGCGGCGAGCCGGTCGGCCACAGCCTCCGTCATGGCCCGGGCGTACGGGCGGAAGTAGCGCTCGATCAGCGGCTCGGGGTCGAAGCCCTCGGGCCGCAGCGCGCCCCGGTGCGTGGTCCGCGTGTACACGGCGCCCATCCCCACGGCGAGCATCTCCTCCCGCTCGTCCGGAAACCGCTCCGGGTCGACGACCAGCCGCGAGAGCCGGTTGACGAACCGCCAGGGCGTGGCAACGGACAACCCGGCCGCCTCGGCGGCGATCCGCGCGGTGTGCGCATCGGTGATGTGATCCAGCTCCCGCTCCAACGCCTCGTCATCCAGCACGATGCCCGCGCGGACGTCGCCCGGTATGTCCCGGGCGGAGTGCGGCACATGCAGGATCACGGGGGAGTCGTCGGCACCGGGCAACAGCTCGTAGGAGGGCAGTGCGGCGGGGGACATCGGGCAGCTCCGGAGGCGTTGTCAGTGGCGTACGGCAGGATCAAGGTGCCACATCGACGAGCGAGCATCGATCAGGGGGATCCTCATGCCGATCAGTAACCAGCAGGTGGCCGGACACCCGTTTCTCAAGGGCCTGTACGGCGACGACTACTACCCCGATCACGTGCTGGACCGGGGCAGGGCGATCCTGCTGCGGCTGTGCGAGCGCATCGAGGCGGAGCGGCCCGCCGACCTGCCCGCGCTCTACGTCCTGACCCACGCCGCCACGGACGAGTTCAACGACCTGGAAGCCGAGTTCGATGCAGCCGGCAGCGAGATCGAGACCGTGGCCCGCGAGGAGATAGCCGAGGACTTCTGGTTCATCGCCACCGCGTACGGGTTCACCGAGGCGGACGCCGAGGAGCTCATCGCCACCCGGGAGTGGTGAGCCGTCCCGGCTGGTCGGGGTGGCCCGGCATGCGGCGTACTCACAGGCGTGCACACACCTCCGCCCCGGCCGGACGGTGCACCGGTCGGGGCGGAGACTGAGCGGGCCTCGAGGGGCAGGGCGTCAGCTCAGGGACGCGAGCGCCTCGTTCCAGGTGGCCGAGGGGCGCATGACCGCGGCGGCCTTGGCCGGGTCGGGCTGGTAGTAGCCGCCGATGTCGGCCGGCTTGCCCTGGACCGCGATCAGCTCGTCGACGATCTTCTGCTCGTTGGCGGCGAGCGTCTCGGCGAGCGGCGCGAAGGCCTTGGCCAGGTCCGCGTCGTCGGTCTGCGCGGCCAGCTCCTGCGCCCAGTACAGGGACAGGTAGAAGTGGCTGCCGCGGTTGTCGATGCCACCGACGCGACGGGTCGGGGACTTGTCCTCGTTGAGGAAGGTCGCCGTGGCGCGGTCGAGGGTGTCGGCGAGGACCTGGGCGCGGGCGTTGCCGGTGGTCTTGGCGTACTGCTCGAAGGACGGCACCAGGGCGAAGAACTCACCCAGGGAGTCCCAGCGCAGGTAGTTCTCCTTGACCAGCTGCTGCACGTGCTTCGGCGCGGAGCCGCCGGCGCCCGTCTCGAACAGGCCGCCGCCCGCCATCAGCGGGACGACCGACAGCATCTTGGCGCTGGTGCCCAGCTCCAGGATCGGGAAGAGGTCGGTGAGGTAGTCGCGGAGGACGTTGCCGGTCACCGAGATCGTGTTCTCGCCGCGGCGGATGCGCTCCACCGACAGCTTGGTGGCCTCGACCGGGTTGAGGATCCGGATGTCCAGGCCCTCGGTGTCGTGCTCCGGCAGGTACTGCTCGACCTTGGCGATCAGGTTGGCGTCGTGGGCGCGGGTGGCGTCCAGCCAGAACACGGCCGGGTCGCCGGTGGCGCGGGCGCGGGTGACGGCCAGCTTCACCCAGTCCTTGATCGGGGCGTCCTTGGTCTGGCAGGCGCGGAAGATGTCGCCGGCGGAGACGGTCTGCTCCAGGACGACGTTCCCGGCCTGGTCGACGAGGCGGACGGTGCCCGTGGTCGGGATCTCGAAGGTCTTGTCGTGGCTGCCGTACTCCTCGGCCTTCTGCGCCATGAGGCCCACGTTCGGGACGGAGCCCATGGTGGACGGGTCGTAGGCGCCGTTGGCGCGGCAGTCGTCGAGCACGGCCTGGTAGACGCCGGAGTACGAGGAGTCCGGCAGGACCGCGAGGGTGTCGTGCTCCTGGCCGTCCGGGCCCCACATGTGGCCGGAGGTGCGGATCATGGCCGGCATGGAGGCGTCGACGATGACGTCCGACGGGACGTGCAGGTTGGTGATGCCCTTGTCGGAGTCGACCATCGCCAGCTCCGGGCCCTCGGCGAGCTCGGCGTCGAAGGAGGCCTTGATCTCGGCGCCCTCGGGCAGTGCCTCCAGGCCCTTGTAGATGCCGCCCAGACCGTCGTTCGGGGTCAGGCCGGCGGCGGCGAGCTTGTCGCCGTACTGGGCGAACGTCTTCGGGAAGAAGGCGCGTACCACGTGGCCGAAGACGATCGGGTCGGAGACCTTCATCATCGTGGCCTTCAGGTGCACGGAGAACAGCACGCCCTCGGCCTTGGCCTTGGCGACCTGCTCCGTGAGGAACTCCCGCAGCGCGGCGACCCGCATCACGGAGGCGTCGACGACCTCGCCCTCGAGGACGGGGACGGACTCGCGCAGGACGGTGGTGGAGCCGTCGTCGCCCTTCAGCTCGATACGGAGCGAGCCGGCCTCGGAGATCACCGCGGACTTCTCCGTGGAACGGAAGTCGTCGACGCCCATCGTCGCGACGTTCGTCTTGGACTGAGGGGTCCAGGCGCCCATGCGGTGCGGGTGGGTCTTGGCGTAGTTCTTGACCGACGCGGGGGCGCGGCGGTCGGAGTTGCCCTCACGCAGGACCGGGTTCACCGCGGAGCCCTTGACCTTGTCGTAGCGGGCCTGGATCTCCCGCTCCTCGTCGGTCTTCGGGTCGTCCGGGTAGGCCGGCAGTGCGTAGCCCTGGGCCTGCAGCTCGGCGATCGCGGCCTTCAGCTGCGGGATCGAGGCCGAGATGTTCGGCAGCTTGATGATGTTGGCCTCGGGCGTCTTGGCGAGTTCGCCCAGCTCGTGGAGGGCGTCCGGGATCCGCTGGTCCTCGGTGAGGTACTCCGGGAACACCGCGATGATGCGGCCGGCCAGCGAGATGTCACGGGTCTCCACAGAGACACCCGCCTGCGAGGCGTACGCCTGGACCACCGGCAGGAAGGAATACGTCGCCAGGGCCGGGGCCTCGTCAGTGTGCGTATAGATGATGGTCGAGTCAGTCACCGGGTGCTCCGCTCCACGTCTGCAACATTGCTCGACATCAAGATATCTCGTGATCGTGGGTGCTGGGTCGTGGGGCCGGGATGACCGCGTCGGGCAGCGGGGCGCCGCCCTGCTGGATCGCCACCGTTCGCGTCGGGGCCGGGATGCGGATGCCCTCCTCGTGGTAGCGCCGGTGCAGGCGCTTGATGAACTCGTGCTTGATCCGGAACTGGTCGCTGAACTCGCCGACGCCCAGGATGATCGTGAAGCCGATGCGCGAGTCGCCGAAGGTGTGGAACCGCACCGCCGGCTCATGGTCCGGGACGGCGCCGGTGATCTCGGTCATCACCTCGGAGATCACTTCGAGGGTCACGCGCTCGACGTGCTCCAGATCACTGTCGTAGGCGACGCCCGCCTGGACCAGGATGGTGAGGTCCTGCTCGGGGCGGTTGTAGTTGGTCATGTTCGTCCCCGCCAGCTGGCCGTTGGGGATGATGACCAGGTTGTTGGAGAGGTTGCGGATGGTGGTCTGCCGCCAGTTGATGTCGGTGACATAGCCCTCCTCGCCGCTGCTCAGCCGGATGTAGTCGCCGGGCTGGACGGTCTTCGAGGCGAGGATGTGGATGCCCGCGAAGAGGTTGGCGAGCGTGTCCTGGAGGGCGAGTGCCACCGCCAGACCGCCCACACCGAGCGCGGTGAGCAGCGGGGCTATCGAGATGCCCAGCGTCTGCAGCACCACCAGGCAGCCGATCGCGAGGACCAGCACCCGGGTGATGTTGACGAAGATCGTCGCCGATCCGGCGACCCCCGAGCGGGACGCGGTGACCGTCCGGACCAGGCCGGCCACCATCCGGGCCGCCGCGATCGTCACGACGAGGATGAGCAGGACGGTCAGGCCCTGGTTGACGTTGCGCTGCACCGTCCTGGTGAGCGGCAGCGCCGCCCCCGCGGCCGCCGCACCGCCCACGATCGCGGCCCACGGCACCACGGTCCGCAGCGCGTCCACGATGACCTCGTCGCCGGTCCAGCGGGTGCGGTCCGCGTGCTTGCCCAGCCAGCGCAGCAGCATGCGCAGCAGGAACGCCGCCAGCAGGCCGGCGGCCACGGCGATTCCGGCGATGACCAGGTCGTGCATGGTGAGGTCGCGGTTCACCGGTCACCTCCGGGGAGAAGATCCGCGGGGAAGGTCCTCGCCGACGGCCGGATGTGAAGTCTCGTCACCTTGTCACCTGCTCGCTTCCGTGATGTGCGGTCGCACCGGACAGCCCTCTCGAAATCCGGCGCGACCGCTCATCCTGCCGTATCGGGCACGGGGGTTCGTACCTGGTCCGGCAGCCGGAGCGTGCCGCTCAGACGATTCCCTCGGCCAGTTCGGCCTGTTCACGGTCGTCGCCGTACGCCGCGGTGGTGGGCGTTCCGTACGAACGGCGGGCCGCGAACCACCACACCGTGGCGAGGACCAGTACGACGGCGAGGGCGACCGAGGCGTAGTTCATCGTGTCGACCGTCACCGGCGACGACTGCGGCAGGCAGAACAGCACCGTGACACAGGCCACCCACACCACCGCGATCCAGCCGATCGGCCGGCTCCATCGGCCCAGGTGCCACGGCCCGCGCTGGAAGCGGTCGCCGGCCCGGAGCCGCAGGAACACGGGGATGACGTAGGCGGGTGTGATGCCGATGACATTGATGGCGGTGACCGCGCCGTACGCCGTCGTCGAGTACAGGGACGGCAGGGCGAGCACACAGGCGACCGCCACCGACAGCCACACGGCGGCGACCGGGGTCTGGGTGCGGCTGCTGACCTTGCGCCACAGCTCCGAGCCGGGCAGGGCCCGGTCGCGGCTGAACGCGAACACCATCCGGCTGGCCGCCGCGACCTCGGCGTTGCCGCAGAACAGCTGGGCGACGATGACCACGAGCAGCAGCGCGCTCGCGCCGTCGGTGCCGAGGCCGTCGAGCAGGATCTGCGCGGGCGGCACCCCGGTCTCGCTGGCCCGCGTGGCGTCGTAGTCCTGGATGGCGAAGGTCAGGCCCGCGAGCAGCACGAAGCCGGCGATCCAGGAGACCCAGATGGCGCGGACGATGCCGCGGGCCGCCGACACCGACGCGTTGGCGGTCTCCTCGGACAGGTGGGCGGAGGCGTCGTAGCCGGAGAAGGTGTACTGGGCGAGCAGCAGACCGATCGCGGCGACGTAGACCGGGTTCTCCCAGCCGGTCTCGTTGACGAACTCGGTGAAGACGAAGGACGGCGACTGGTGGTGGTCGGGGACGATGGCCAGGACGCCGACGATGAGGGCGACACCGGCGAGGTGCCACCACACGCTGATCGAGTTGAGCACGCTCACCAGACGCACGCCGAACAGGTTCAGCGTGGCGTGCAGCAGCAGGATCACGACGAAGATGAGCATCGTCTTCTCCGGTGTCGGCTCGAAGCCCCACTGGAGGTTCATGAACGCGCCGGTGAACAGCGCGGCCCCGTAGTCGATGCCGGCGATCGCGCCGAGCAGGCCGAGCAGGTTCAGCCAGCCCGTGTACCAGCCCCAGCGGCGCCCGCCGAGCCGGTCGGCCATGTAGTACAGGGCGCCGGACGTGGGATACGCGCTGGTGACCTCCGCCAGCGCGAGCCCCACGCACAGCACGAACAGGCCGACACCCGCCCAACCCCACAGCATCACCGCGGGACCACCCGCGCCCATGCCGAAGCCGTACAGGGTCATGCAGCCGGACAGGATGGAGATCACCGAGAAGCTGATCGCGAAGTTGCCGAAGCCGCCCATACGGCGGGCGAGCACCGGTTTGTAACCCAGTTCGCGCAGGCGCTGTTCCTCGTCCTGTTGCTGGACCTGCTGCTGGGCACCGTCGGGGGTGGGGGGCATACGGAACCTCCAGGGAGGGGAAGGGGCGTCAGGGGCGTTGGGCGGCCGAGCGGCTGCGGGCGCGGGCCTGCAGGAAGACGTCCACGGCCTGGGCGTGATCGGCCGGATCGGAGGTGCGGCAGGCCCAGGGCAGGGGCGCGTAGTACGGGCCGATGGCATCGAACACCCGGGCCGCCTCCGGGAACTGGAGGGCGCCCCACAGGGCGTGGGCGAGGTGGTTGAGGTCCAGCGGGGAGCGTTCGGCGGCGGTGGTGAGCTCGAACCAGCCCTGGAAGGCCCGGCGTGCCTCCCGGGTGGCGTCCTCGGCGACCCAGTGCAGATCGAGCGCGGCGTCCCGCCCGCCGGCCCGCCGGTAGCGCTCGACCCGCACGTACAGCGGCAGCACATGCAGCGCGGAGCCTGGCGGTGCCCCGTCGGCGGCCCAGTGGGCGAAGCCGACCGCCTCCGCCAGCCGCCCCGACGCCGAGCGCGCGTACAGGAACTGCACCATGCGATGGTGGGCCTCACGGTTGTACGGATCGCGTTTGTGGGCCTGAGCCAGCAGCCCCCACGGGCCCGGCGGCAGCATCGGCTCCGGCGGCGCCACCCGGTGCTCGTCCCAGCGCTGCTCGCGGTCCAGCCGGGCCAGCGCCAGCAGGCACACCCACGGGACCGGGTCGTGCGGGGCCGCGCGGGACGCCGTGTCGCTCGCCAGCCAGGCCTCGTGCCACAGCTCCTGCGTACGGCGATGGTCGTCCCGGGCCGCCCGTAGCGCCCGCTCCACCCCCACCCGAGCCTGCATCACCACGGCCGGGACGCTGTCCGGTTCCTCGGCGAGCCAGGCCCGCACCACGTCGGTGCCGGCGGCCGCGGCGGCCAGGATCTGTGTGCGCTGGGTCCACTGCCCCCAGGTCGCGGTCTCCGCGAGCAGCGTGCGCATCGACATCCAGCGTCCGGTGCGCACCTCCTGAAGCGCAGTGCGCAGCGCACTGTCGGGTCCGGCGGGATCGTAGGCGGGTCGTGCTCCGTCTCTGGCCATCATCCCCCCGCCCCGGTCAACGGGCGGGTCCGGATGGCAGGGTGGAGTAACAACAGGGCTCCCCCGAGCGGCGGTTGAGGAGATCGCATGGTCGGCGGTCACTATAGAGGCGGAGGTTCCGCATTCACCTCCGCTTTCCCTGATCCTTGGGAACTGGCTCGTGTCAAAGTTCGATTGACGGTGAGTCAGCGCCGCTTGACGGGGCGTGGCGGGCGACGGCAGGCTGTCGAGCCGTGATCGCCCAGGAGCCGACAGGGGGTTCGATGACAGGTCCGGTGCTCGCCGTCGACCAGGGCACGTCCGGCACCAAGGCGCTGGTGATCTGCCCCGAACGCGGCGTCATCGGTACCGGATTCGCCGCCGTACGGCCCCGCTTTCTGCCCGGTGGCCTGGTCGAGGTCGATCCGGCCCAGCTGTACGACTCGGTGGTCGACGCCGGCCGCCGCGCGCTCGCCGAGGCGCGCGAGCCGGTCGTGGCGCTGGGCCTGGCCAACCAGGGCGAGACCGTGCTCGCCTGGGATCCCGGCACCGGGCGCCCGCTGACCGACGCGCTCGTCTGGCAGGACCGCCGCGCCGAGCCCGTGTGCGCCGAACTCGCCCCTCACCAGGACGAGTTGCGGCAGCTGACGGGCCTGCCCGTCGACCCGTACTTCGCCGCGCCCAAGATGGCGTGGATACGACGCAACCTCACCCGCGAGGGAGCCGTCACCACCAGCGACGCCTGGCTCGTCCACCGGCTCACCGGCGCCTACGTCACGGACGCCGCCACCGCCGGCCGCACCCAGCTGCTCGACCTCGACCGCGTCCAGTGGTCGCCCCGCGCACTCGACCTCTACGGGCTGTCCGGCGAACGCCTCCCCGACGTCGTCGACGCCGCCGGCCCCGTCGGCACCACCACCGCCTTCGGCCCGGAGATCCCGCTCACCGGCCTGATCGTCGACCAGCAGGCCGCCCTGCTCGCCCAGCACATCACCGAACCCGGCGGCGCCAAATGCACCTACGGGACCGGCGCGTTCCTGCTCGCGCACACCGGTGACACCCCCCGGCGCGGCAGCTCCGGCCTGGTCAGCTGCGTCGCCTGGCGGCTCGGCGGACGCACCGCCTACTGCCTGGACGGCCAGGTGTACACGGCCGCGTCCGCCGTGCGCTGGCTCACCGACCTCGGCGTCATCGAGGGCGCTGCCGACCTCGACCCCGTCGGCGCCTCGGTGCCCGACAGCGGGGGCGTCACCTTCGTCCCCGCACTGGCCGGGCTCGCCGCCCCCTGGTGGCGCGGCGACCTGCGCGGATCGCTCACCGGCCTCGGCCTCGACACCACGCCCGGTCATCTGGTGCGCGCCCTGTGCGAGGGCCTCGCGGCCCAGGTCGTCGACCTCGCCGACGCGGCGGCGACGGACCTGGGCAGTCCGCCGGCGGCGCTGCGCGTGGACGGCGGACTCACCCGTTCCACGCTCCTCATGCAGACCCAGGCCGACCTGCTGCAACTCCCCGTCGAGGTGTCCGCGCTGCCCGACGCGACCGCCCTCGGCGTGGGTGTACTGGCCCGGCTCGGCGCGGAGCCCGGCCTGACGGTCGCCGAGGCGCTGCCCGACTGGAAACCGGCCGCCGTGTACGAGCCCCGCATCACCGCCGACGAGGCCGCCGAGCGCCTCGCGGCGTTCCGCCGCGCCGTTGCCGCGCTCCTCGACGGGACGCCCGCATGACGGGAACCTAGACGGGGCAGCTCGACGTCCGCATGACGGGCGCCGAGACGGCGCAGCGCGAGGGCCGGACGACGGTCACCGAGCGGGGGC
>NZ_JBQQCE010000394.1:0-9270 GCF_052245645.1 Streptomyces sp. KR55
ACGTCGATACCGTCGGCGAGTTGGAGCGATCCGAAGGTGAGCCGCTGCTGCCCGGTCATCTGGTCCAGACCGACCAGGCCGAGGGTGAGGCCGATCAGCAGGGAGGCGAGCCCGCGGATGCGGGACGAACCGAGCACGGAGGTCACCGCGATGAAGGCGAGGACCATGATGGCGAAGTAGTCGGGGGCGCCGATGTCGACGGCGAGTTCGGCGACCGTGGGCGCGAGCGCGACCAGCAGGATCGTGCCGACCATGCCGCCGGCGAAGTGGCCGATGGCGGCGGCCGCCAGCGCCTGTGCGCCGCGTCCTGCCTTGGCCATCGGGTTGCCCTCCATGGCGGCGACCACGGCGGCGCTCTCTCCGGGGGTGTTGAGCAGGATCGACGTCGTCGAACCGCCGAACATGGCACCGTAGTAGATGCCCGCGAACATGATGAACGCGCCGATGGGATCCAGCCCGTACGTCACGGGGAGCAGCAGCGCCACCGCCATGGCCGGGCCGATGCCGGGCAGTACACCGATCGCGGTGCCGAGGAGCACGCCGAGGGCGGCCCAGAGGAGGTTGAGCGGGGTCAGTGCCGTACCGAAGCCGTCCAGCAGGGAGTCGAGGGCGTTCATCTCACAGGACTCCCATCAGGGGGCCGCCGGGCAGCGGCACGCCGAGCAGGTTGTTGAACACGACGTAGGTGACGAGGGAGAGGCCGGCCGCGATGAGCGGGTCACGGTCGGTGTGGCGGCTGCCGAGCGCGAAGGCGGCTCCCCAGAAGAGGAGGGCGCCGGCGATGGGGAAGCCGAGGGGTTCGATCAGGACGGCGGCGCCCAGGAAGACTCCGGCGAGCAGCAGCACGGTGCGCCAGTCGGCGGGTTCGGACAGGTCGATGTCCTCGCCGGTCTCGGCCTGGCCGCGGCCGCCGCGCAGAACGTCCACGGCGAGCAGGGCGGCGATGAGCAGCAGCACGGCGCCCACGACGATCGGTACAGTCTTCGGTCCGACGGGGCCGCGCTGGGCGATGTCGACGTCCATGGTGAGGGCGTCGGTCAGGACGAGCACGCCGAGGATCAGCAGCAGGACGCAGACGCCGAGTTCGGAGTGGTCGCGCAACCAGGAGCGGTGCGTCGGCGCGGGCGCCGGGGGGATGTCGGTGGTCTGCGTCGTCACAGGCCCAGCTCCTTCAGTACCGAGACCACGCGTTTGTCCTGGGCGTCCAGGAACGCGCCGAACTTCTCGCCGGTGAGGAAGGCGTCGTCCCAGCCGTTCTGCTTCAGGGACGCCTGCCACTCGGCGGAGTCATGGAGTTTCTCGATCAGTCGGACGAGCTTGTCGCGCTCGGCGTCGGAGAGACCGGGCGGCGCGACGATGCCGCGCCAGTTGGTGAAGTTCACGTCGTAACCCGCCTCCTGGAGTGTGGGCGCGTCGAGGCCGTCGACGCGCTCGGGGCCGGTGACCGCGAGCA
Source organism: Streptomyces sp. KR55 (assembly GCF_052245645.1). Taxonomy (NCBI): domain Bacteria; kingdom Bacillati; phylum Actinomycetota; class Actinomycetes; order Kitasatosporales; family Streptomycetaceae; genus Streptomyces; species Streptomyces sp. KR55. The sequence continues at coordinate 1,454 of NZ_JBQQCE010000394.1, forward strand.
GCCGTAGCTCTCCCGCCTTGATCTGGTCGAGGTACTCGCCGACGCCGGAGACGCCGAAGGCGACCTTGTTGCCGAGGATCGAGGCGAGCAGTTCACCGCCGCCGTCGAAGGGGATGTAGTTGACCTCCTTCGGGGCGATGCCGGCGGCCCGCGCCATCAGCATCGGCGCGAGATGGTCGGGTCCGCCCGGCGAGGATCCGCCACCGACGGGGAGCTTGCCGGGGGCGGCCTTCCAGGCGTCGACGAGGTCGTCGATCGTCTTGTACGGGGAGTCCTTGGCGACCACGACGACGTCCTGCTCCTCGGTGAGCCGGGCGATCGGGGTGGTGTCGGCGAGGGTCTTGGGCGCGTGGTTGGAGCGGACGGCGCCGACGACGCCGAGCCCCATCGACATCGCGAGCTTGCCGTTGCCGTGCTCGCTCACCAGGCGGGTCAGGCCGACGGTGCCGCCGGCGCCGGGCAGGTTGAACACCTCGACGTTGGGCGTGAGACCGGCGTCCTCGGCGTTCTTCGCGGCCGTGCGGGCCGTGATGTCGTAGCCGCCGCCGGGCGTGTTGGGGACCATGAAGCGCAGTCCCGGGATCTGTGTGCCGGTCTCGGCGCCGCTGCCGGTGCTCAGCAGGGGCGGTCCCAGGAGCAGGAGTACGGCGGCCCCGAGCAGGGCGAGGGGGGTGCGCAGGCGCACTGGTGCCACCACCTGTCGGTTCGTGGATGCGGTTCGGGAAGGCCCTGTGGGGGAGGGTGATGTGGGCCACATGGTGCCTGCGTGTCGACGGCCTGTCTCGCTTCCGGAACCAACGGAGGTTTTGGTCTTTGTGTCAGCGAGCGGGCTGCCGACCGATCTCTTTCCTCCGGCGCAGGTGGACGCCATGATGAGGCAGCCCCGTCCGTGAGCCCTCCGCTGTCAGAGATCGAGTCCGTCGTGGTCGCCACCTTCCGTCGCCAGACCCTTGCAGGCGAGATGCTGGTGCTTCAGCTCGCCATCGTCGTGGTGGTGCTGCTGGCGGTCGCCGCGGTCTCGCTCGCCCAGTCGGAGGCGACCTTCAACCGGGTCGAGGGCCGCCGGGTGAGCGCGCTGGCCGAGCAGTTGGCCGCCAATCCCCTGGTGCGCAGCCAGCTCGTGGCGCCACTGCCGCGGGAGGCCCTGGCGCCGCTGGTCAACTCCACGCAGTCCCAGTCCGGCGTGACCTCGGTGACGGTGGCCGACGCGGACGGCCGGATCGTCAGCTCCACGAATCCCACCGTGACCGGCGACGCGCTGCCGCTGGGCGAGGGCGCCGTCGCGGGGCGCGGCTGGTCGGGGGAGCTGGAGGTGGACGGCGTACGGGAGCTCGTGGCGCAGGTGCCGGTGCTCGGGGCCACGCGGGAGAACCTCGGGCGGCAGCTGGGCACGGTGATGATCGGCGAGGCCTCTCCGACGGTGTGGCAGCGGCTCAGCGGTGCCTCCTCCTATCTGCTCGCCTACCTGGGCGTCGCCAGCGGTCTCGGTCTGGCCGGCTCCCTGTTGCTGGCCCGGCGGGTCAAACGCCAGACCCTCGGCCTGGAGATCACCGGGCTGGCCGAGCATCGTGAGGCGATGCTGTACGGGATCGCCGAGGGCGTCGTCGCCCTGGACCCGCAGCACCGGCTCACCCTGGTGAACGAGATGGGCCGGCGCTTGCTCGGCCTGCCCGAGGACTGCGTGGGCCGGAGCCTGGCCGACCTGGGCATCGAGGGGCGGCTGCGGGACGTGCTGGCCGGAGACCGGGAGGGCCCGGCCGACAAGCGCGACGAGGTCGTCATCCGGCACGACCGGGTCCTGGTGATGAACCGGATGACGGTGACCAAGGACGGCAGGCTCCTCGGCTCGGTCACCACGCTGCGGGACCGCACCGAACTGGCCCGGCTGGAGCGGGAGATCGGCTCCTTCCGCAGTTCCTCGGAATTGCTGCGGGCGCAGGCGCACGAGTTCGCCAACCAGCTGCACACCATCTCCGGGCTGATCCAGATCGGGGAACAGGACGAGGTGGTGCGCTACATCCGCGCGCTGAACCAGCGCCGCCAGTCGCTGGACGTCACGCTCAGCCGCCGCGTGCGCGACACGGCGGTGGCCGCCCTGCTCATGGCCAAGTCCTCGCAGGCCGCCGAACGCAGGGTCCGCCTGCGGATCTCGGACGACACCGCGCTCGGCCGGCTCGCCCCGGAGGATGCCGCCGATGTGGCCACGGTGGTCGGCAACCTCGTCGACAACGCCGTGGACGCGGCCGCAGCGGGCGACGGCGGTGACCGCGGGGCCTGGGTCGAGGTCGAACTGCGGCAGGACGCCTCCACCGTCGAGATCGCGGTACGGGACTCCGGCCCCGGTGTTGCGCCCGACCTCGCACGGGAGGTGTTCTCGCACGGTTTCACCACCAAGGCCGCTCAGAAGGGCGAGCGCGGCATCGGCCTGGCGCTGACCCGGCTGGTCTGCGAGCGGCACGGCGGCGAGATCTCGGTGACCAACACCCCCGACGGTGCCCTGTTCACCGCACGCATGACCGTCAGCCACCTCACCGACGCGGTGGCGGAAGGAGCGGGCCGATGACCAGCACGACGGAACCGTCCGGTAGGGGGGACGCGATCGACGTCCTCGTCGTCGACGACGACTTCATGGTGGCCCGGGTCCATCGCACCTTCGTCGAACGGGTCCCGCCGTTCCGGGTCGTCGGCGTCGCCAGCAACGGCGAGCAGGCCATCGACGCCGTCGACGAACTGCGCCCCGACCTCGTGCTGCTCGACCTGTACCTGCCGGACATCTTCGGCCTGGACGTCATCCCACGGCTGCGCACCGCCGGCCACGACTGCGACGTCATGGTCATCAGCGCCGCGCGGGAGGCGGACACGGTGCGCGGCGCCGTACGGCACGGCGTGGTCGACTACCTCCTCAAGCCCTTCGAGTTCGAGGACCTGCGGGCCCGCCTGGAGCGCTACGTCGCCCAGCGCGGCCGCCTGCTGGCCACCGTCGTACGTGGTCAGGCCGATGTGGACCGGGTCCTGGCCGGGGCGAGCGCACCGGCGCCGGCCGGCGGTGCGCTGCCCAAGGGGATGAGCGTCGAGACCGCCGACCTGGTCGAACGCGCCCTGCGCTCCGCCGACGGCACGCTCTCGGCCACCGAGTGCGCCTCCCTGACCGGCGTCTCCCGGGTGAGCGCGCGCCGTTATCTGGAGTACTTCCACACGACCGGCAACGCCGAGGTGTCGCTGCGGTACGGGGTGGCAGGGCGGCCCGAGCGGCGGTACAGCTGGCGGGCGTGAGGCGCGGACCGAGCGGGTTGGCCCCCGGGGCACAGGGCACTCGGAGGCAGTGGCGGGAGTCATCCGGAACCGCCGAAGCCACGCTGGGGGCGATGGACATGGCACATGGTGGAAACGTCATCGACGAGCTGGTGACCGATCACCGGGAGGTCGAGGAGCTCTTCGGCCGGATCGAGGCGCTGCCGCCCGGTGACAAGGACCGCAAACTCCATGCCGACCAGGTCACCATGGAACTGGTCCGGCACTCGGTGGCCGAGGAGGCCTATCTCTACCCCGCGGTCCGGGAGCACGTGCCGGGCGGGGACGCCCTGGCCGACAAGGAGATCGAGGACCATTCCAGGGCCGAACAGCTGATGAAGGACCTGGAGAGCTGCGAGGCGGACGATCCGGAGTTCAACCGCCTCATCGGACTGCTGATGAATGAGGTCCGCACGCACGTGGCCGACGAGGAACAGAACCTGTTCCCCAAGCTGCGCGCCGCGTGTCCGCCGCAGGCGCTCGACGACCTGGGCGACAAGGTCCGCCAGGCGAAGATGCTGGCGCCGACCCGTCCGCATCCGTCGGCCCCGGACACGCCTCCGCTGAACAAGCTGCTGGCGCCGGGTGCCGGGCTGGTCGACCGGCTGCGCGACACACTGACGGGACGCGGCAAGCCGGACTGACGACGCGGGTCGCCGCACAGGCGTCGTCACCACGGGGGGCCTCGGCCGCTGAGCACCTGCGTCACCGCAGGGCCGGCCTCAGCCGCCGAGCGACTGCCCCGGCCGTCCCAGGCTGAGCGCCTGCGGGACGGCCCCAGACGCCCCACCCTCGGCGTCACCGCCACGTCGGCCTCAGGCGGTGAGTGCCTGTCCTGGTCCCAGGCGGTCCAGAAGGAGGGTCTGGTGAAGCTCGGCCACGGGTGCGAGCAGGTCGGGGTGTCGGAGCAGGGCCGCGGCCTGCCGGTCCTGCTCGTCGGGCGCGATCAGGCGCCGGAACTCGACCGGTGTGTCCCCGGTGTGTCCGCCGTCGGCGAGCGCGGCCACCGCAAGGCTGGCCAGCTCGGCGTCCGTGAGCAGGCAGGCGGCCCAGCTCGCCACGACCTCGTCCACCCAGGTCCGCCAGGCATCACCCTCCGGGTCCTGTACCCCGTCCGAGTCCGCGCCGGTGATCCAGTCGAGTCGCGCCGAGCCTCCGGGCCCGGCCATCCCGACCAGCGCGGCGTCCATCTGCGTCGGATACCGCAGCCACGCCGCGACCGTCACGGCCTGCCGTGCCTGCACCTCGCACAGGGCGGAGGCGAGGGCACCGCCGGACGCCGGGTAGGCGCGCGTCAGCCACTGGGTGGTCGCCGCGATGAGCGGGGAGAGGTCTACGAGCACTGCCGGGCCGTCCGAGGTGTTTGCGGGAAGCAGGGGGTGTGCAAACGGTAGCCCGCGGCCGGGCCGGCACCACATGGCCCGGATCTCATCTGCGGCGTGGCCTCGGCCACAGATCCGGCCCGGCACGCAGGACAACCGAACACCCCATCGGGGCATCACACGGTTGCTGCACCCGAGTGGCGAGGCAGCCGACGGGGCCTTAGGAATGGGACGGTACAACGCGCGTCGCGCTGGCGCAGGAGCGGCCGCACCTCTCCCATGGAGCCCAGGATGACCACCCGCTCTTCACCATCCCAGTCGAATCAGCCCGCCATAGCCTTCACCCAGGCCATCCCCTCGGCGGAACCGCTGTCCGGGACCACCCCGGCCGTCGGCCCGGCCCCGGCGCTCGGCCCAGGACCCGAGGAGAACACCGGGCCCGCCGGTCCCACGGGACACTCCGACGACAGCACTCCCCAACTCCCCATGGCACCCCGGGCGGAGGAGGGCGCTGCGGGCGGAGGCTCGTACGGCGATCCGGTCCTCGACCTCGTCCATGCCGCCGTGAGCGCTCGGCCGCTGGAGGAAGTCGTCCGGCTCGTCACGCTGATGGAGGAGTCACCCGAGTACGCACAGACGGTCGTCGCCGTCCTGAGGGCCGTCGCGGTGACCCGCTCGGTGGACGACGTCGCCCGGCTGGTCGCCGAACTGACCCGGCCGCCACGTGAGGCCGACAGCGCGGACGAAACCATCCGCGCGGCGGTCGAGGGCCGGTGCGTCGAGGACGTCACACGTCTGATGGCGTTGCTGCACCAGACGCCGTTGGAACCGCACTGCGGACAGGCAGCGGTGCGGGCGGCCGCCACGGGCCGGCCGGTCGAGGAACTCGTGGAGCTCATCGGACGGCTGGCCCAGCAACAGGTCCCGGAACCGGACGGGGTTCAGCCGGAGCAGATATCCGGGTCCGCCGCACAGGACGCGACGGCGAGCGCCCCCACCGCGCCCGCTCCCGACGTGTTCCCGGCGGCGGACAGCAAACTCATCCTCGGACTTCGCGGAAGGCGAACCGTCCGAATCCGGCGCGACCGTCCCCCTGCCCCGCCCAAGAGACCTGTGTTCTGGCCGAGTTGGCTGGCCGCTGCGGCCCTCGTCGTGTGCGGCGCCGCGTGCTTCCCGCTGCACCGTCAGGGCACGACCTCCAGCGTCTACGTGACCACACTCGGGGTGTCCGGCGCGTGCGTGGTGCTGGCTGTCCTGCTGGCTCTTCGGACCACGGTGCCGATGCTGATGGCGGGTGTGGCCCTGCCTGCGACGCTGGCGGCGGCCGGGTTGCTCGAGGGCAGGATCCACTCGGCCGGGCTGTCCCGGGCCCTGCACATCACACTGGCGCCGCCCTGGAGCGCCGGTCTCACCGCCGTGTGCGCGTCGCTGGCCTCGCTCGCCGCGCTGCTCCTGCTGTTGATGGTGCAGGTGGCGGACCGGTACCCGGTGCCGCGACCGGTGGCCGAGGCGAGTCGGGTCACGGAATGACCGGGGCGACGAAGAGGTGGCCGATCGTCACGGCTCCATGAGTCCGGCGGCCACCGACGCCCCCAGTTCCCAGCACGCCTGGATGTCGGCCCGGTCCGGCTCCCCCGTCACGGTCACCGCGTCGGCGGTACGCCGCCAGCCCAGGCCGGTCGTGATCGACTCGATGCCGCGCACCGCTCCGGTGACATCGCTGCCGCCGTGCACGTAGTAGCCGAAGGGCCTCCCCCGTGTCTCGTCGAGGCAGGGGTAGTAGACCTGGTCGAAGAAGTGCTTGAGGGCGCCGGACATGTAGCCGAGATTCGCCGGTGTACCCAGCAGATACCCGTCGGCGGACAGCACGTCGGACGCCGTCGCGGACAGTGCCGCCCGTCGCTCGACCCGGACGTTCTCGATCTCCGGGGTCGTCGCACCGGAGATGACGGCCTCGAGCATCGCCTGACAGTTGGGCGACGGCGTGTGATGCACGATCAGCAAGGTGGTCACGCCACCGAACCCTGCCGTGACCCCGGCTACGGCCGCAAGCCGCGCACGGCCCCGGGACTGCCCCCGTTGTCACCACAGGGCATGGGTGGAACGATGCCCGGCACCGGCCGCACGCGTGACGAAGGGAAGCATCGTGACCGACGGGGACCACCGGCCGCGCGCGGCTGCCGTGTTCGACGCGATCGGGGCTGCGTACGAGGCGGCGTTCGCGGGATCGGAGCCGCACCGGGCGTCGCTGGCGTGGCTGCTCGGGCGACTGGAGCCGGGGAGCCGGGTGCTGGACGTCGGCAGCGGGACGGGGCGGCCCACTGCGCAGACACTCGCCGGGGCGGGTCATGACGTGCTCGGGATCGACTGCTCCCCCGTGATGGTCGACCTCGCGGCCCGGCAGGTGCCCGACGCCTCCTTCCGGTGCGCCGACATCCGCGAGGAGCGGCTCGCGGACGGCTCGTTCGACGCGATCTGCCTGTACTTCTCACTCCTGCAGATGTCCCGCGACGAACAGTCCGCCCTCGTACGCCGACTGGCGCTGGCGCTGCGGCCCGGCGGTCACATCGTCCTCGCCACGGTGCCGCTCGATGTGGAGGACGTCGAGGGGGTTTTCATGGGGCAGCCGGTACGGGTGACCAGCTTCGCCGCGGAGGACTTCACCGCGATGGTGAGCGCGGCGGGCCTGAGGGTGCTCCGGCAGGACGAGGCGCTGTTCACTCCCGCTCACCCCGATGCCGTGCCCGAGCCCCAGTTGTTCCTGTACTGCCGACGTGACGGGACGGCCGGCTGACCCGAGTCGGCTGGGCCTGGGCCGCGTTCTGCGGGACGATGGACTGTGGAGCCACCGCCCATCGGCGAAGGGGCTGTGACGTGCAGGAACTGGCGATCATCGAGGCGCCGTCCGTGCTGGGACTGCGACCGACCGGCGTGCAGGAGCTGCCGGCGGCCCTGCTCGATGCCGGTCTGCTGGACCGCCCCGGGGCGGTGCGGGCCGGCCGGGTCGAACCGCCGGCCTACGTCCCCGGACGTGATCCCGACACCGGGGTCCTGAACAGCGCCGGAATCGCGGAGTACTCCGTCCGGCTCGCCGACGCGGTCGCCGGCGTTCTCGACACCGGTCGCTTCCCCGTCGTCCTCGGCGGCGACTGCAGCATCCTGCTCGGCGCGCTCCTCGCCCTCAAGCGGCGCGGACGCCACGGG
>NZ_JBQQCE010000395.1:0-9243 GCF_052245645.1 Streptomyces sp. KR55
CTCGCGCAGCAGCTCCCCGAGCCGGGTGCCCCCGCGCCAGTCGGGCACGGCCGCCGCCACCTCCGCCATCGCCCGGTCGGGGTCGCGGTGGGACAGCTCCCGGGTCACCCGGGTCAGCCGCGTGCCGATGGTGAACACCTCCGTGCGCGCCCCGCGGGCGGCGGCGTGCGCGAAACGCAGCAGTGCGTCGGCGTACGGCGCCATCGAGCCGCTGACGTCCACCAGCAGCACCACCCGCCGCGGCCGCTCGGCCCGGGCGTGCCGCCGCAGCAGCGCGGGCTCCCCGCCGTGCCGCAGCAGCTCCCGCACCGTACGGTGCGGATCGACGTCGCCGCGGCGGGCCGGGCGCCGTCGTGCGGTGCGGCGCGCCTGCCCGGGCAGCGTGAACGCGGCCAGCAGCCGGTGCAGTTGCGCGCGGTCGGCGGCGTCCAGGTCGGCCACGTCACGGTGGCGCAGGACTTCCGCGGAGCTGGCGAGCGTGGCGGCGGGCGGGGCCCGGTCCTCGTCCGGCGCGGGGGTGCGGGGGCGGCTTCGGGCGTCGCGGACGACCAGGCCGAGGCGCGGCGGGGGAGCGGTACGGGCCGGTTCGGCCGCCGTCGCACGGGAGCCGAAGTACGCCGCGAACACCCGCTCGTACCGCTCCAGGTCGTCCCGGTCGCCGCACAACGTCAGCCGCCCCGCCCAGTACACGTCCCGGCGCACGCCGGGCCGCAGCACGTCCACGGCACGCAGAAACGCGTGCACCCGCTCGGCGCTCGCGTCGACGCCGGCCGCCCGCAGCGCGTGGGCGAAACCGAGGAACGCCGCCATGCCCATGCCCGTCACCTCCCGTGTGCCGCCAGCGCCGCCGCCAGGTCGAGCCGACGGGCCCGTTCGGTGTCCTCCCGGTACTTCAGCACCGAGCCCAGCGTCGTCACCGCCAGCTCCGCGTCCACCTCACTCGCGCCCAGCGCGTCCAGGGCCGCCGCCCAGTCGATGGTCTCGGCCACGCCGGGCGGCTTGAGCAGGTCCTGTGCCCGCAGCGTCTGCACCAGCGCGGTCACCTGCTCGGCCAGCCGTGCCGACACGCCGGGCAACCGCCGCCGCACGATGGCCAGTTCGCGCTCGAAGGACGGATGGTCGAACCAGTGGTACAGGCAGCGCCGCTTGAGGGCGTCGTGCACCTCGCGGGTCCGGTTGGAGGTCAGCACCACCACGGGCGGCTCCTGGGCGCGCAGTGTGCCCAGCTCCGGTACGGTCACCGAGAACTCGGACAGCAGCTCCAGCAGGAACGCCTCGAACTCGTCGTCCGCGCGGTCGATCTCGTCGATCAGCAGCACCGACGGGATGGTCTCCAGGGCCTGGAGCAGCGGTCTGGCCAGCAGGAACCGGCGGTCGTACAGCTCGCCCTCCAGCCGCTCGGCGTCCCTGACCCCGGCCGCCTCGGCGGCCCGCAGATGCAGCAGCTGGCGCGGGAAGTCCCAGTCGTACAGGGCCTGCGCGGCGTCGATGCCCTCGTGGCACTGCAAGCGGATCAGCGGGGCGTCGAGCGCCTGAGCGAGGGCGGACGCGAGCGCGGTCTTGCCGACGCCCGCGTCGCCCTCGCAGAACAGCGGCCTGCCGAGCCTGAGGGCCAGGTAGCAGGCGACGGCCAGCCCCTCGTCGACGAGGTACCCCGTCTCCTCCAGGCGGGCCCGCACCTGCTCCGGGCCGTCCATCGGCGTGATCGGCCCTCACCCCATTCCGGCGGCGGCCAGGACCGCCCGCTTGGTCAGCACCCGCGCGAGGTGCGCCCGGTACTCGGGCGAGCCCGAGGTGTCCTGCGGCGGCCGGGTGCCGTCCGCCGCCGACTCCGCGGCGCGCGCCACGGCCTGCGCGTCGCCGGCACCCGGCAGGGCCGCCTCGGCCGCCGCGGCGCGCAGGGGGGTCGCGCCCATGTTGGACAGTCCGATCCGCGCCTCGGCGATGCGCCCGTCGTCGCGCCGCACCAGTGCGGCCACCCCGACGATCGGCCAGGACTGGGCGACCCGGTGGAACTTCTCGTAGTGGAAGCCCCAGCCGTCCGCCTTCGGGATTCTGATCTGCACCAGCAGTTCGTCAGGCGCGAGCGCGGTCTGCAGATAGTCGACGAAGAACTCGCGCGCCGGGACGGTGCGCCGCCCGCCCGGACCGACGGCGACCAGTTCGCCTTCCAGCGCCAGCAGCACCGCCGGCAAGTCGCCGGCGGGGTCGGCGTGCGCGAGTGAGCCGCCGATGGTGCCCCGGTGCCGTACGGCCGGGTCGGCGACCGTCGCCGTGGCGGCGGCGAGCAGCCCGGCGTGCCGGCGCACCAGCGGATCGCGCATCACGTCGTGGTGCGTGGTCGTCGCACCGATGACCAGGGCGTCGTCCTCCTCGCGGACCCCGCGCAGCTCCGGGATCCGGCCGACGTCCACGACGAGTTCGGGGAAGGCAAGCCTGAGCCGCAGCAGCATCAGCAGACTCTGCCCGCCGGCCAGCACCTTCGCGTCCTCGCCCGCGTCGGCGAGGGTGCGCACCGCCTCGTCGACGGTGGTGGGCCGGGCGTAGTCGAATGCGGGAGGAATCATGCCCGCGCCTCCTTCAGTGCCTGCCAGACCCGCTCCGGCGTACAGGGCATCCGCACGTCCGTCACCCCCAGCGGCCGCAGGGCGTCCACGATCGCGTTCACCACGGCCGGCGTGGACGCGATGGTGCCTGCCTCCCCGACTCCCTTGACGCCCAGGGAGTTCGTGGACGCCGGCGTCTCCGTCCGGTCGGTCACGAAGTCGGGCAGGTCGGGCGCGGACGGCACGAGATAGTCGGCCATGGTGCCGGAGACGAGGTTGCCGTCGTCGTCGTACACGGCCTCTTCGTACAGGGCCTGTGCGATGCCCTGGGCGAGTCCGCCGTGCACCTGCCCCTCGACGATCATCGGGTTGATCACCCGGCCGACGTCGTCCACGCACACGTACGAGCGGATCCGGGTCTGCCCGGTCTCGGTGTCGACCTCGGCGGCGCACAGGTGGGTGCCGTGCGGGTAGGAGAAGTTGTCGGGATCGACCACGTGCTCGGCGTTGATGGTCGGTTCCATGCCGTCGGGCAGGTCGTGCGAGGAGAACGTCTCGAAGGCGATCTCCTGGATGGTCTTCCGTGCTTCCGGGGAGCCCTTGACGGAGAACACGCCGCTGGTGAACTCCAGGTCCTGCTCACTCGCCTCCAGGAGGTGGGCGGCCACCTTCCGTGCCTTGTCCACCACCTTCGATGCGGCCCGGTGCACGGCCGTTCCGCCCACGACGAGCGAGCGCGAGCCGTAGGTGTCCATGCCCTGCGGGCTGGCCTTGGTGTCGCCGTGCACCACCTCGACGTCGTCGAAGGGCACGCCCAGCACGTCGGCGGCGATCTGGCTCCAGCACGTCTCATGGCCCTGCCCGTGCGGGCTCGTGCCGGTGACCACCTCGACCTTGCCGGTGGGCAGCATCCGGATGCTCGCCGCCTCCCAGCCGCCGGCCGCGTACCGCAGGTCCCGCAGCACCCGGCTCGGCGCCAGCCCGCACATCTCGGTGTACGTCGACACGCCGATACCGAGCCGCACGGTGTCCCCGCGCTCGTTGCGGTCCGCCTGCTCGGCGCGCAGCTTGTCGTACCCGAACAGCTCCAGGGCCTTGTCGGTGGCGGCCTCGTAGTTGCCGCTGTCGTATGTCAGACCCGCGATCTGCTCGTACGGGAACTCCTCGTGCCGGATCCAGTTGCGGCGCCACAACTCCACCGGGTCCATGCCGAGTTCGGCCGCCAGACCGTTTATGATCCGTTCGATGGCGAAGGTCACCTCCGGGCGTCCGGCGCCTCGTTAGGCATCGGTGGGGGTGCGGGTCGTGAACACGCCGGTGCAGGTGAAATCGTAGGCGTCCATCTTGTAGATCGCCGGATACATGAACGCGCCCAGGATCGGGATGCCCGGTGTGACCAGCATCAGGTAGGCGCCCATGTCGGCCAGCAGGTCCACCTTCAGGCCGAGGAGCCTGCCGTCGCGGTTCGCGGCGATCTCGACGTCCTGGATCATGCCGCGGCCGTGGTGGGTGGCCAGGTAGCCCTCGGAGCGGGACTCGGTCCACTTCACCGGCCGGCCCAGGCGCCGGGCGACGTCGAGGGCGATCGCCTCCTCGCCGTACACCTGCAGCTTGGAGCCGAAGCCACCGCCCACGTCGGGGGCGACCACCCGCAGCTTGTGCTCGGGGATCCCGGTGACCACGGAGAGCATGACCCGCAGGATGTGCGGGATCTGCGTGGCCGAGTACACCGTGAACTCTCCGGACGCGGCGAGCGGGGTGACGACGACGGCGCGTGGCTCCATGGCGTTGGGGATGAGGCGCTGCTGGTGGTAGCGGCGCTTCAGCGTCACTTCGGCGCGGTCCCGCACGGCATCGAACGCCTCGCCGGTCTGCAGCGGCCAGACGTAGCAGCGGTTGGTGCCCTTGCCGCTGTGGACCAGCGGGGCACCGTCGGCGAGTGCGGCCTCCAGATCCAGGACGGGGGGCAGCGGCGTGTACTCGACCTCGATCGCCTCCAGCGCGTCGGCGGCCGCATACCGGTCGCGGGCCACCACGACCGCCACCGGATCACCGGCGTACCGCACCTCGTCGACCGCGACCGGCGGATGGTCGGGCAGCACGATGTCCTCGGTCACCGGCCAGGCGCAGGGCAGCGAGCCCAGCCCGCCGGCGAGGTCGGCGCCGCTGAACGCCGCGACGACGCCGGGGCGTTCGAGAGCGGGGGAGACGTCGATCCGGTCGATGCGGGCGTGCGCCATGGGGCTGCGCAGGATCGCCAGGTGCAGCAGCCCGGCGACCTGGATGTTGTCGGTCCAGTTGGTCTGCCCGGTCAGCAGCCGGGCATCCTCCTTGCGGGCGCGGGAACGGCCGACCTCGGGCTCGGCGATCTGGTCGGTCATGCCGTCACCTCCTCCTCGGAGGCGGCGAGCACCGCGCGCACGATGTTCTGGTAGCCGGTGCAGCGGCAGAGGTTGCCCTCCAGCGCGTGGCGCACCTCGTCGGGGGTGGGGTGGGGGTTGTCGCGCAGCAGATCGCGCGCCGCCATGATCATGCCCGGGGTGCAGTATCCGCACTGCAGGGCGTGCCGGTCGTGGAACGCCCGCTGCAGCCCGGTCCACTCCCCGTCGGTGGCGAGTCCCTGGACGGTGGTCACCTCGGCGCCGTCCGCCTGGACGGCGAGCACCGAGCAGCTCTTGACGCTCACGCCGTCCAGGTCGACCGTGCAGGCCCCGCAGTTGGAGGTGTCGCAGCCCACGGGGGTGCCGGTCAGTCCCAGCCGGTCGCGCAGGTAGTGGATCAGCAGAAGCCGGGGCTCCACCTCGTCCTCGTACGTCGTGCCGTCCACTTTCACCGAGATACGGGTCATGTGCCCTCCCGAGCCGTACGGGCGGAATGAGGGAAATCAGCGGCCGAGCATGATGGAAGTCACTCTATGGCGAGGCCTGGTCGACGGCGAGTCGTGCGGCGGGCCTTGTCGAGCGTTAATCCGTTGCCCGTGGATGCCCGGTTCTGCTGCACTGCACGGACCCCGTCACCGCACCGTGAGGAGCAGCAGATGCGCGCAGCGTTCATGTCCACCCAGGAAGGAATCCCCCTCACCACGAAGGACATGACGCTCAGTGCCCCTGCTCAACCTGGGAATCCTCGCGCACGTCGACGCAGGTAAGACCAGCCTGACCGAACGGCTGCTGCACACCGCCGGAGTGATCGACGAGATCGGCAGCGTCGACGCCGGCAGTACGCAGACCGACACCCTCGCGCTGGAGCGGCAGCGCGGCATCACCATCAAGTCGGCCGTCGTCTCATTCCCGGTCGACGACGTGACCGTCAACCTCATCGACACACCCGGCCACCCGGACTTCATCGCCGAGGTGGAGCGGGTGCTCGGCGTCCTGGACGGCGCCGTGCTGGTCGTCTCGGCCGTCGAGGGCGTCCAGGCGCAGACCCGCGTCCTGATGCGGACGCTGCACCGGCTGCGCATCCCCACACTGGTCTTCGTCAACAAGATCGACCGCCGCGGGGCGCGCTACGAGGACGTGCTGCGGGCGATCTCGCAGCGGCTCACGGCGGCGGTCGTACCCATGGGCTCCGCCACCGGACTCGGTACCCGCGCGGCCCGCTTCACCCCCGGACTCGGCCCGGCCGCGCTCGACGCCCTCGCCGACCACGACGACGACCTCCTCGCGGCCTACGTCGAGGACACCGTCTCCCCCGACCTCCTCCGTGCCTCCCTCACCGCCCGCACCCGGCAGGCCCTGGTCCACCCGGTGTACGCCGGCTCCGCCATCACCGGAGCGGGCGTGACCGCGCTGCTCGACGGCATCAAGGAACTGCTCCCCGCCGCCGACGGCGACCCCGACGGACCCGTCTCCGGCACCGTCTTCAAGGTCGAGCGGGGACCGGCGGGGGAGAAGATCGCCTACGCGCGGATCTTCTCCGGCACCCTGCGCATCCGGGACAGGGTGCCGTGCGGCGACCCGGGCCGGGAGGGCCGGATCACCGCGATCAGCGTCTTCGACCACGGCACCGACGTCCGCAGCGACGCCGTCCCGGCCGGCCGGATCGCCCGGCTGTGGGGCCTGGCCGACATCAGGATCGGTGACTCGATCGGCGAACCGCGCAGGCCGTACGGGCACCTGTTCGCCCCGCCGACCCTGGAAACGGTCGTCGTGCCGGGGCCGGCGGCCGACCGGCGCGCCCTGCACCTCGCGCTCACCCAGCTCGCCGAGCAGGACCCGCTCATCGGCCTGCGCCACGACGAGGTGCGCCAGGAGACGTCCGTGTCCCTCTACGGAGAGGTGCAGAAGGAGGTCGTCCAGGCGACGCTCGCCGACGAGTACGGACTGGACGTCGGCTTCCGGGAGACGACCCCCCTGTGCATCGAGCGGCCGGTCGGTACCGGGGCGGCGGTCGAGTTCAACAAGAGGGACCCGAACCCGTTCCTCGCAACCGTCGGACTGCGCGTCGACCCCGCACCGGCCGGTTCGGGCACCGCGTTCCGGCTGGAGGTGGAGCTGGGATCGATGCCGTACGCGTTCTTCAAGGCCGTCGAGGACACCGTCCGGGAGACACTCGCGCAGGGCCTGCACGGCTGGCAGGTCACCGACTGCACGGTCACCATGACCCACTCCGGCTACTCGCCCCGCCAGAGCCACGCCCACCAGGGCTTCGACAAGAGCATGTCGAGCACGGGCGCGGACTTCCGCGGTCTGACACCGCTGGTGCTCATCGAGGCGCTGCGGCGAGCGGGCACCCGGGTCCACGAGCCGATGCACCGCTTCCGCCTCGAGGCCCCGGCGGACACCCTGGGCGCGCTGCTGCCGGTCCTGGCCGGGCTGCGGGCCGTACCCCGGACGACCGAGACCCGGGGCGCCGGCTGTGTCCTGGAGGGCACGGTGCCGGCGGTCCACGTCCACGCGCTCGAGAAGCAGTTGCCGGGGCTCACCCGCGGGGAGGGCGAGCTGGAGAGTGCCTTCGACCACTACGCACCCGTCGCGCACGGCACGGTCCCCGAGCGGCCGCGCACCGACCACAACCCGGTCAACTACCCATCGCTAAAGCTCGCTAAAGCGATGGGCTTGCACAACGGGCGTCACTGGCGGTGACGCTGCGTTTGCGTCCAGTCCCACCGCCACGCTGACGTGGTGGTGGGGCAGGGGCGATTGACTGCGCCCCGCTTCGCCACAACTCCCACGCACGCGCGCGGATGTTGCGGGAGCCGTTCCGGTCCGCATGATCAACGAATCCGCAGGACCGGCACGCGAACCAGGCCTGCGAGACCCGGTTCGCCTGGTCGATGTGGCCGCACTCGGCGCAGGTGCGGGAGGTGTACGCCGGATCGACGTACACCACCGGCACCCCCGCCCGGCGGGCCTTGTACGCGATGAACGCCCCCAGCTGGGCGAAGGACCAGCTGGAGTGGGTGGCCCGTTGGGGCTTGCGGAGCCGTACCCGCTCGCGGATGCCCGTCAAATCTTCCAGGGCGATCCCGCGACCGGTGCGTTCCGCCTCGGCCACCACATGCTTGGCGATCTTGTGGTTGATGTCCTTTGCCCGCCGCGCCTCCTTGCGCCTGCGCTTCTTGAGCCGCCGCTTGGCGGACGGGGTGTTCTTCTTCTGCAGCTTGGTACGCAGCGTGCGTTCCCGCACCCGGATGCGGTTGAGCCCGCGCCCGGCCATGATCTCGCCGTCGGAGGTGGTGGCGATGTTCACGATGCCCAGGTCGATGCCCAGGAAGCCCGCCGGTTCCGTGTTCAGCGCTGCTTCGGGTACTTCGCAGGTGGCCAAGAGGAACCACCTGCCGTCCCGGTGCACGAGGTCGGACTCGCCCCGGCGGTACAGGGCCAGGGTGGCCAGCTGCTGGGGGGCGGCGGTGAACGCCACGTCCTTGACCCGGCCCCGCACGGTCCAGATGGAGACCCGGCGTGCGGCGATCTGCCAGGACAGCATCCGGTCGTCGTAGGGCTGCGCGCTCTGCGGCCGGAAGGCGACCGGCTTCTCGGTGGCCCTGCGGTACCGCTTCGAGCCGGGTTTGCCGAGGTTCCCGGCCTTCAGGTTCGCTTTCAGAGTCGCGTAGGCGTCACAGGTCTTCTTCACGACGTGCTGGGCGGCCTGGGCCCCCAGCCGCCACCGCGCCTTCACTTCGTCATAGGTGAGCTTGCGCAGCGCGAAGTTCTTCTTCACATCGTTTTCGAAGGCCACGCAACTGACCCACGTGGCGGCCTCGTTGCAGGCGCGCAGAGTCGCCTCAAGTGCCGCCGCCTGCACGGGCGTCGGCAGCAGCTTCACCTGCACCACCAGCTTCACACTCGCGACGCTACCCCGCACTAGGCGGCCCCCGCATTCGAACACGGAAAACCGGAATGCCGGCCAACCGTCCAGGCCTCTCCCCGCGCTCCGGGCCGGATGCCCCCCGCGGTGCTCCGCACCGCTCATCTCAGGATGCGATTCCTCCGGGCGTGAACACCCGGGGTTCCTCACAAGGATCCCGCTGAACTCTGCGTACCCCGAGGCCCGTTCGCCGGTGCGTCAGGCCGCCGTCGGGCTCCAGCCCCCCGGCCGCAGGATCCCCAGCAGTTGCCGTACGAGTTCGTCGACCACCTCGTCCAGCGTCGCCGGGACCCATCCGGCACTCCAGTCGTGGATCAGTCCGTTGACGCTGCCGATGAACGCGGTGGCGGCGACGCGGTAGTCGCGGGGTGCCGCTTCCCCGCGT
>NZ_JBQQCE010000396.1:0-9233 GCF_052245645.1 Streptomyces sp. KR55
CTGCAGGCCCTCCTCGGGCATGCAGTACGTGCAGCGCAGGTTGCACCGGTCGGTGAGCGAGACCCTCAGGTCGGTGGCCACCCGGCCGTAGGTGTCGATGAGCACGTGGCCCCCTCCCTCGCAGCGGATCACACACAGCGGAGCACATTGTCCGACACCTGTGAGCCTACGCGACGGCAGTGACAGCCACAGCGGCCTGATCACACAGGTACGGCGCGGCCGCGTCGTAGGGACCTCCACAGAGGCCTACGACGCGGCCGCGTACCGGGGTGGGATCAGTGGGCGCCGGTGCCGGTCAGGGACCGTACCTCCAGCTCGGCGTACTTGCCGGTGTCGGGCTCCTCCTTGGACAGGACCGTTCCGAGCCAGCCCATCAGGAAGCCGAACGGGATGGAGATGATGCCCGGGTTCTTCAGCGGGAACCAGGCGAAGTCGACGTCGGGGAACATCGCCTTCGGGTCGCCGGAGACGACGGGCGAGAACAGCACCAGCCCGACGGCCACGATCAGGCCGCCGTAGATCGACCACAGGGCGCCTTGGGTGGTGAACCGCTTCCAGAACAGGCTGTAGAGGATGGTCGGCAGGTTGGCGGACGCGGCGACCGCGAAGGCCAGGGCGACCAGGCCGGCCACGTTCAGGTCACGGGCGAGGGCGCCGAGGGCGATGGAGACGATGCCGATGAAGACGGTCGCCCAGCGGGCCGCCTTCATTTCCTCCTTCTCGGTGGCCTTCCCCTTGCGGATGACGTTGGCGTAGATGTCGTGCGCGAAGGAGGACGACGAGGCCAGGGTGAGGCCGGCGACCACGGCGAGGATCGTCGCGAAGGCCACCGCCGAGATCGTGGCCAGCAGGATCGCGCCCCAGGCCGAGTCGACGCCGCCCAGATGCAGGGCGAGCAGCGGGGCGGCCGTGTTGCCGGACGGGTTGGACTCGATGATCTCGTCCTGGGAGATCAGCGCGGCAGCGCCGAAGCCGAGGGCGATGGTCATCAGGTAGAAGCCGCCGATGATGCCGATGGCCCAGTTCACGGACTTCCGGGCGGCCTTGGCGTTGGGCACCGTGTAGAAGCGGATCAGGATGTGCGGCAGACCGGCGGTGCCGAGCACCAGGGCGATGCCGAGGGAGATGAAGTCCAGCTTGGTGGTGCCGGTCGCGCCGTACTGGAGGCCGGGCTCCAGGAAGGCGGCGCCCTTGCCGCTGTTCTCGGCGGCGGATCCGAGCAGGTCGGAGATGTTGAAGTTGAACTTCAGCAGCACCAGGAAGGTGATCAGGAGGGTGCCGCCGATGAGCAGCACGGCCTTGACCATCTGGACCCAGGTGGTGCCCTTCATGCCGCCGATGGAGACGTACACGATCATCAGGACGCCGACGAGGGCCACGATGGCGACCTTGCCGGCGTCCGAGGTGATGCCGAGCAGCAGCGAGACGAGGACGCCCGCGCCCGCCATCTGGGCCAGCAGGTAGAAGATCGAGACGACGATCGTGGAGGTGCCCGCCGCCGTGCGCACCGGGCGCTGGCGCATGCGGTACGCGAGGACGTCGCCCATGGTGTAGCGGCCGGAGTTCCTGAGCGGCTCGGCCACCAGGAGCAGGGCGACCAGCCAGGCGACCAGGAAGCCGATGGAGTAGAGGAAGCCGTCGTACCCGAAGATGGCGATCGCGCCCGCGATACCGAGGAACGACGCGGCCGACATGTAGTCGCCGGAGACCGCGAGCCCGTTCTGGAAGGCGCTGAACTGGCGGCCGCCCGCGTAGAAGTCGGCGGCGTCCTTCGTCTGGCGGCCGGCCCAGACCGTGATGACCAGGGTCGCCACGACGAACACCGCGAACAGGGAGATGATCAGTGGCCGGTGCTCACTGGCCTCACCCGCGGCGATAACTGTCTGCTGTACGGGGCTCATGCGCCGCCCTCCATCCGGGACTTGATGGCCTCGGCCTTGGGGTCGAGCTTCGCGGCGGCGTGCCGCGAGTACCACCAGGCGATGAGGAACGTGGTGACGAACTGTGCGATGCCGAAGACGAAGGCGACGTTGATGTTGCCGAACAGCTTGGTGCCCATGAAGTCGCCCGCGTAGTTCGACAGCAGGACGTACAGCAGGTACCAGGCGATGAAGGCGACGGTCAGGGGGAAGGCGAAGGAGCGGTAGGAGCGGCGCAGTTCACCGAACTCCGCGCTCTCCTGCACCTCGACGAACTCCTCGGTCGAGGGGAGTCGGTGTTCTGACTTCGAGGGGGGCGGTGCGTCGGTTGCCACGGAGTCTCCTCGCGTTGCGGATGCGATAGTGAGGGTAGTGATGTGGATCACGTGAACCGGGCGGCGATGTTAGTGCCCTTCGGGCGTGATCCAAAAGGGGGCTCGATCGTGCTCGCGCTCCCTGTTCAACGTCACGGCGGCACGCGCGGACCGGTTCAACCTGTCCGGCTTCTTTCGAAAATCGGTACGCCAGGACCACGAAGTCATCGCGTCATCGCCAGAAGCCATTGCTGGCCAGCGAGTTCGGGAGATAGCTTCGGCCTGCACACTCGTCATGCACCTGCCCGAGCACCACCTGTGTCTCGGGCCGGTTTCGTTTCCGGATGATGTGGAGACCCCATGGCTCATCTGCGTTCCAGACGTCGGCTGGCGCTCGCCGTGCCCGTCGTGCTGTCGCTGACCGCCTCGATCGGCTTCCTGCCGGCGGCCGCCTCGGCCGCCCCGCGCGTGGAGTCCGGCGCGCAGACGGCGGACGCACCCAACCTGGCGTATGTCGTCAACACCAAGACGGACCGGCGCACGATCGCGTCGGTGGAGAAGGCGATCGCCGCGGCCGGCGGCACCGTCGTGACGACGTACGACAAGATCGGCGTGATAGTCGTCCACTCGGCGAACCCGGACTTCGGCGCGCAGATACGCACAGTTCGCGGAGTGCAGTCGGCCGGTGCCACGCGCACCGCCCCGCTGGTCGCCGCGGGCACGACGGACGAGGGTGCGGCCGACTACCTGACGGACGCTCAGGCCGCGAAGGCCGAGGCGGCTGCCACGCCCGGGAGCGAGCCCCTCGAGGCCGACCAGTGGGACCTGCGCGCGATAGGCGCCGACCAGGCCGCGCAGATCAACCCGGGCAGCAGCAAGGTCACCGTCGCCGTCATCGACACCGGCGTCGACGACACCCACCCGGACCTCGCCCCGAACTTCTCCGCGGGCCAGTCCGCCAACTGCGTCGGCGGTGTCGCGGACACCAGCGAGGGCGCCTGGCGGCCGTACACCGCGGAGGACTACCACGGTACGCATGTCGCCGGTGAGATAGCCGCGGCCCGCAACGGCGTCGGTGTGGCCGGCGTGGCCCCCGGTGTGAAGGTGTCCGGCATCAAGGTGAGCGACCCGCACAACGGTCTCTTCTACCCGGAGAGCGTCGTGTGCGCGTTCGTGTTCGCCGCCGACCACGGCGTCGAGATCACGAACAACAGCTACTACGTGGACCCGTGGCTGTACAACTGCATGGACGACCCCGACCAGAAGGCGATCGTCGACGCGGTCAACCGGGCCCAGCTGTACGCCCAGAAGAAGGGCACCCTGCACCTGGCGTCCGCGGGCAACTCCAACCACGACCTGGACTCCGACGCCATCGTCGACGACTCCAGCCCCGACGACTCCACCCCGGTCGAGCGCACCATCGACCCGCACGAGTGCTTCGACGTGCCGACGCAGCTCCCGGGGATCGTCACCGTCAGCGCGACGGGTGTGCAGAACCTCAAGTCGTACTACTCCTCGTACGGCAAGGGCGTCGTCGACGTCGCGGCGCCGGGCGGCGACCGGCTCTACCAGATCCCGGACACGCCGTCGAAGAACGGCCGCATCCTGTCCACCATGCCGAACAACCAGTACGCCTTCCTGCAGGGCACCTCGATGGCCTCCCCGCACGCCGCGGGCGTCGCCGCGCTGCTGAAGTCCAAGCACCCGTGGGCGGGCCCGGCGCAGCTCCAGGCGCTGCTCAAGGCGCAGGCCGACAACCCGGGCTGCCCCGAGTCGTACGACCAGGACGGCAACGGCACGCAGGACGCGGTGTGCGAGGGCGGCGACCGCGTCAACGGTTTCTACGGCTTCGGCATCGTCAATGCGCTGCGCGCGGTGAAGTAGGCCGCCGTCACGCTTGCGGCGCGGCCGGACCGGCCGCGCCGCTCGGACGTCCCGCACGGTCCGTCGTACCGCGAACGAACTGGAGACATCCTCACCATGACAGTGCCTCACTCGCGCCACCGCCGCGCCCTGGTGATCCCCGTCGGGATGGCCATGGCGACGGCTGTCGCGTTCCTGCCGAACGCCACGGCGTCCGCGGCGGAGCCCGCGCCGACGGCGTCCGCCGACGCGACCTCGCTCAGCTATGTCGTCAACGTCCGCCCCGGGTACGGCCCTTCGGGGCATGTGAAGAAGGCGATCGCCGACGCCGGCGGCACGATCGTGATGTCGTACGACCGGATCGGCGTGATCGTCGTTCACTCGTCGAACGCCGACTTCGCCAGGACGATCCGCACGGTGCGCGGGGTGGAGTCGGCCGGTGCCACCCGGACCGCCCCGCTGCCCGCGCAGTCCACCACCGACGTGGGGACGCCGAAGGTGCTCAGTGCGCAGGAGGTCGCCGACGCCGCGGCCGCCGAGGGGCAGGACCCGCTCCAGGGCCTGCAGTGGGACCTGCCGGCCATCAAGGCGGACAAGGCGCACGAGAAGTCGCTCGGCAGCAGCAAGGTGACCGTCGCCGTGATCGACACCGGCGTCGACGACACCCACCCCGACATCGCCCCGAACTTCGACCGCGAGGCCTCCGTCAACTGCGTGACGGGCAAGCCGGACACCACCGACGGCGCCTGGCGGCCGGGCGCGACGGAGAGCCCGCACGGCACGCACGTGGCCGGGGAGATCGCGGCGGCCAAGAACGGCGTCGGTATGACGGGCGTCGCGCCGGGGGTGAAGGTGTCCGGCATCAAGGTGTCCACCACGGCCGGCTACTTCTACACGGAGGCCGTCGTCTGTGGCTTCGTGTGGGCGGCCGAGCACGGCGTCGACGTGACGAACAACAGCTATTACACCGACCCCTGGTACTTCAACTGCAAGAACGATCCCGACCAGAAGGCGCTGGTGGAGGCCATCACCCGGGCCTCGAAGTACGCGGAGAAGAAGGGCGCGGTCAATGTCGCCGCGGCCGGCAACGAGAACTACGACCTCGCGGCCGACGAGATCACCGACCCGGTGTCCCCGAACGACTCCACGCCCACGGAGCGGGTGATCGACCCGTCCGAGTGCTACGACATACCGACCCAGCTGCCGGGCATCGTGACGGTGGCGGCGACCGGTGCGAAGGGTCTGAAGTCGTCGTTCTCCAACCACGGTCTGGGCGTCGTCGACATCGCCGCTCCCGGCGGCGACTCCACGGCGTACCAGAAGCCGGAGCCGCCCGCGACCAGCGGCCTGATCCTGGGCACGCTGCCCGGCGGCAAGTGGGGCTACATGGCCGGTACGTCGATGGCCTCGCCGCATGTCGCGGGCGTGGCCGCCCTGATCAAGTCGACCCACCCGCACGCCACTCCGGGCCTGGTGAAGGCCCTGCTGTACGCCGAGGCGGACGCCACCGCGTGCACGGACCCGTACGACATCAACGGCGACGGCAAGGTCGACGCGGTGTGCGAGGGCCCGAAGAACTACAACGGCTTCTACGGCTGGGGCACGGCGGACGCCCTGGACGCGGTGACCAGGTAGGGCTTTTGTGCAGGTGATCCGGGCCGGGCGGGTATCCGTCCGGCCCGGACGCCTCGTAGGGCAGGATCTGACGTCATGCTCACATACGAAGATCCCACGGCCTGGGGACCCGAACCGGTCCGGCCCAGGTGGCAACTGACCCTGCGCTTCATCGCGACCGTGGTGTGCTTTCCGGTGCTGTGTGTGGTGGGGCTCGCGACGTTCGTCTTCTTCATCGCCCTCGCCTTCCTGACGGAGGTGATCGCGATGTTCAGTTCGAGCTACGAGCGAGGCTTCGGGGAGGTGATGGATTCGGCGCTGGAGCGGGTCATCCGCCTGGGCTCCTGGTTCGTCACCTGGCCGCAGCTGCGGCACGAGGGCGACACCGAGTACTACCGGGCGAAGGTCGACAAGGTGGTGGCCGACTGGACGGCCCGGGCCTCGGTCCTGCCCGAGCCGAACAAGCCGAAGCCACCGGTGGAATGTGAGATAGCGCTGTCCGTCTATCGCGGTGTGGGCGCCCGCTACGTCGCCGAGGTCGCCCTCGCCCAGGGTTGGGAGTTGCGCCCGACGGACGTGCGCAAGGAAGTACGGCTGTGGTGGGCGGCCGCCTCACGCGTTGACAGAGTCAACACCGCATAGTGACGTGTATGACGCGATCATCAATGGCCGGCGTGTGGGACGGACTGGGCGGCGATCCCGCGCTGCTCTCCCGGGTTTCGACCGTCGTCCGGGTGGGTGCCTTGGAGGCGCGCCTTCCGGTACGGGAGCTGGCGCGGACCTGCGTCGGCGTGTGCGCGCTGGCCGCCGCCGAGCTCGGGGCGCGGCGGGCCGGGCTCGCCCAGGTGCCCGGGGTGCGGGTGGACGATGGGGCCGTGGCTACGGCGTTCACGAGTGAGCGGCATCTGATGGTCGACGGGCGGGCGCCGGTGACGTTCGCGCCGCTGTCGCGGTTCTGGCGCACGGCGGACGGCTGGGTGCGGATGCACGCCAACTATCCGCATCACAGGGAGCGGTTGCTCGCCGCGCTGGAAGTGCCCGAGGACGGTGTGGAGGCCGCGCTCGCCGAACGGTCTGCCTTGGAGGTCGAGGAGGCCGTGTACGCCGCCGGGGGCCTGGCCGTCGCGGTGCGCACGCCCGACGAGTGGGCCCGGCATCCGCAGCGGGACGCGGTGGCGAGGCGGCCGCTGGTCGCGCGGGCCCGGCTCGATGCGGCACCCGCGCGCGTGCCGCCACTTCTCGACGCCGATCCACTGCTGCCCGCCGCCGGGCTGCGCGTCCTGGACCTGTCCCGGGTCATCGCGGGGCCGGTCGCCACCCGCACCCTCGCCCTGCTGGGCGCGGACGTGCTGCGCGTGGACCCGCCCCGCCTGCCCGAACTCCCCGACCAGCACACCGACACGGGCTTCGGGAAGCGGTCGACCCGGCTGGACCTGACCGCCGACCGGCGCGCGTTCGAGGAGCTGCTCGGCGCGGCTGACGTGGTCGTCACCGGCTATCGGCCGGGCGCCCTGGACCGGTTCGGGCTCTCGCCGGAGGCGCTGGCCGAGCGGCGGCCGGGCCTGGTCGTGGCGCAGTTGTCGGCGTGGGGCGGGTACGGGCCGTGGGGGGCGCGGCGCGGCTTCGACAGCCTGGTGCAGGCCGCCACGGGGATCGCCATGGTGGAGGGGTCGCCGGACCGGCCGGGCTCGCTGCCGGCCCAGGCCCTCGACCACGGCACGGGCCATCTGCTGGCGGCGGCGGTGCTGCGGGCGCTGACCGAGCAGTCGTACGACGGCGGCGGCAGGGTCGTACGACTGGCGCTGGCGCGGACGGCGGAGTGGTTGCTGAACGGCATCCGCGCGGGTGGCGCGGGAGACGCGGTATACGAGGGGCCGGGCCCGTGGCTGGCCGAGCGGGAGAGTGCCCTCGGCCAGCTGCGGTACGCCCTGCCGCCGGTCTCCTTCGCGGGCGGGCCGGTCGACTGGACGCGGCCGCCCGGTCCCTGGGGGACGGATCCGGTGCGGTGGGCGGAGCCGCGGTAGGTCTCCGGTGGGCCGAGCGCGGTGAGTCGCGCGGCGACGGAGAACGTACCCATGGGCGGAATGACGTACCACCAGTTGTTTTCTGTCCCTTGCCCCGTTCTGTGAAGGCTGGTGAAGATCCTGAGGTGACCTTGATACGACCCACTCCCGGGGTGGCCGATGCCGACGGGCCGGTGCGGAGACCCGGTGCCAGCCGGGCTGTCGCCGTCCTCGTCCTGGTGGCCCTCGGCGCGCTGACACCCCTGCTGGGCCCGTCCGCCGCGCTGCACGGCACCGGGGAGGCCGCCGCCCCAGGCGTCGCGGGCATCGCGCTGCTGCGCGCGGTGCTGTTCGCGGCCCTGTGCGTGCCGGTGGGCGAGCTGTTCCTGAACCGGCTGGCGAAGTCCTTGCCCGGCGCTCCGGACGGGCGGCCGCGCAGTTGGGCTCCGATAGCGGCGGGCGCCGGCTTCGTCGCGGCCCTTGGGCTCGCGTCGGTCGTGGCGACCGGCAACCTCGTGCCGCACAGCCTGGCCGAGATCGACGTCGGCGGCCTCTACGAGTCCCGGGACGGCAAGCTCGCGCTGCTGGAGGTCAACGCCTTCGCGGTGGCCAGCCTGTGCGCCCTGTCGGGTCGGCCGGGCACCCAGGTCTGGCCGCTGGCCGCGGTGGCCGTCGCCGAGGCGCTGCGCGCGCATCCCACGACCGAGCACAGCCCTCTGATCGGCTCCGGTCTGACACTCGTGCACGTCACCTGCGCGGCGTTGTGGGTGGGCGGTCTGCTGTACGCGCTGCGGGCGCTGCGGATGTGGGGCGCCGCGGAAGCGGGCGCGGCCTTGCTGGGCCGCTACGCGCGCGTGGCGGCCGTTCTGCTCGCCGCGCTCACCGCGACGGGCGTGTGGAGCACGCTGCGCCGGATGCCGCCCGGGACGGTGCTGGACCAGCTGACGAGCACGGCGTACGGGCGGGTCCTGCTCGCCAAGGTGCTCCTCGTGGCCGGCGTGGCGCTGCTCGCCCTGTGGGCGCGTATCCGGCTGCGGCGGGCGGCCGACCCGCTGACCGCCTGCTTCCCCGCGCGCGGGGAGGTGGTCGCGCTGGGGATGGTGGTGGCGGTGTCGGGGTTGCTGACAGCGCTGCCGGTGCCCATCAGGTGGTGAGCCCCGGGTGGTCACCGGCACGGCGCGACACCGCCGCGCAGGGCGATGTTCCGGTCGAGCATGCGGCCGAGGTCGAGGCCGGTGCCGCTGCCGTGCGGCACGCCCACGAACCCGATGGCGCCGCCGTCGCGGGTGATGTGCACGGCCGTCCGCATCGACTGCTCGGTGCCACGCGCATGTGGTACGGGGCGTGGAGGGTGGTGGGGCGCACGGCGGGGGTCCTGCTGGTCGGGTGTCCGATGCGCTCAGGCGGGGTTCGAGCGCACTTCGCGGTACGCCGCAGGCCGCTTGGGGAGCGTTCCGAATGTGCCACTGACCAGCAGAGACTGCGCGGCCATATACGTGAGCATGATCCAGAAGTCCGGC
>NZ_JBQQCE010000397.1:0-9212 GCF_052245645.1 Streptomyces sp. KR55
TCGGGTAGGCGGAGAAGGAAACGGACGCCCGCGACGGCGTGGTCGGTCTCGTCCAGATGATCGACGCTGCCAGCTGCCTCCTCGGCGCCCCTCACGATCGAGATCACGAACTACGGCTGGAGTACTAGCGCGCCAGTTCGGAGTGACATACCGTTCGCTGGAACACGCCGTATACGGCCTCACATGGCAGAACTTGAGTAAGCCACCTCCGCTCCCGCGTCCGCAGCCCAAGCAGGCACCCGGCAAGGGAGCGCGGCTCAATGCGAAGCTGGTCGCGGAACTGCGACGCGACTATGCGGAAGGGCGTGCCTCCATCAGCCAGCTAGCTGAGCGAACTAGGGTCAGTGCCAGCACGGTGCGTCTAGCGATTCACGGAGTGACATGGCGCTCTGTCACTGATCCAGCGCCCGTCGCCGTGGCTCGAGTTGGCCGACCCAGGGCTGCCGCCGGTGACAAGGCGGCAGCTGAGATTGTTCGGTTGCGCAATGGCGAGCGTCTGACCTGGGTCGAGATCGCTGCTCGCTCGGGGGTCCATAGGTCCACCGCTCAGCGACGTTACCGGCGTGCCGCATCCCGGCCGTGAGGTACCGGGCAGGCGGGGTGGTGGTGCGCTGGCTTCGTCCCCGCTCGAGTCGGCGCCAGAGGCGACGTGGCGGCGAGACCACGCGGGGGCTTGTGCGGGAGTCCAACAGCTCAGCTGCCGTGCCGACAAAGCCTCGGAAACGCCGCATCACCATTTTGGGAACGATCAGCTTGGAACGGGGCACGATCTGCGCCGTGAACCGAGTCGGGTACGCAACCGGATCTGCTGCTCTTTGTGATCTGGAAGGTGACAGGTTGTGGGTATGCCGCGTATGTCGACACCTCCCTATCACAAGTCCGTGCTGTGGCTGCTTGCTGTTTTCGTTGTCGGCATGGTGCTGGTCGGCTCGTGGATCGGAGGGTGGGCTGGACTGTGAGGAACCGACGAAAACGATGCCCTGCTGAAATGTGACTCTCGCCGTGCGAGGGTCCCACGTTGGCGTGTGAAGAATCCCGGTGCCGTTCCACAGCCACCAGCGCCACCCATGCGGGTTAAGGGCAGGCTGGGGGTGGCGCTTCCTGCCCGGCCACCGTCATCTGGGGCAGCCACGCCCTGCGCCGACGACGCGGCTCCCTTCGAGTCGCCGCGTCGCCTTTCCTCCTGTCTCGTGGATGCGGCGTCCTTCAGGACCCGCTGGGCTTGACCGGCTCCAGTTTGATGCTGAAGTGACGGAGGATCGGGGACTGGTCGACGATGCGGTAGCCGTGCACTGAGCTGGGATCCTTGGCGATGTCTGCCAGAGTCTGGGCGACGTGATCGTAGTGGCTGCGGGTGTATACCCGACGGGGCAGCGCAAGGCGCACGAGTTCGTAAGGCGCCGACTTGATGGGATTGCCCTGATCGTCTTCCTCGCCGAGGTAGAGGGATCCCAGTTCTGCTGAGCGGATGCCTCCGCGGAGGTAGAGCTGACAGGCCAATGCGTGGCCGGGGTACTGGTGGGGCGGTACGTGGGGCAGGAGCCGTCCGGCGTTGAGGTAGAGGGCGTGCAGGCCGGCGGGCTCGACGATGTCGACGCCGGCGGTCCTGATGCGGTGGGCGAGGTGTCCGGCGATGTCGGCGCGCTCTGCCAGGTAGGCGGGCTCGGTCACCTCCACGAGCCCTTGGGCCATCATGTCCAGGTCGCGTCCGGCCAGGCCGCCGTAGGTGGCGAAGCCTTCAGTCGCAATGAGGAGGCGTTCGCACTTCTGGGCGAGTTCGGGGTCCTTGAGGCCGATGAAGCCGCCGATGTGGACGATTCCGTCCTTCTTGGCGCTCATGATGCACCCGTCGGCCAGGCGGAAGGCCTCTTCGGCGACCTGGCGGGGGGTACGGTCCTGGTAGCCGGATTCGTGACGGGTCACGAGCCAGGCGTTCTCAGCAAATCGCGCAGCGTCGAGGAACATGGGGACGCGGTGGCGGCGGCACAACTCGGCTGTCTGCCGCAGGTTGTCCATGGACACCGGCTGCCCGCCGCCACCGTTGTTGGTGATGGTCATCACCACCGCAGCCACGGGCGAGTCCTGCGCGCTCTCCAACGCGTGCTGCAGGCCCTGTAGGTCGATGTTGCCTTTGAAGGGGTGCTGGTTGTCGAGGTCTTTGGCTTCAGGGCAGGGAAGGTCACGGGCCTGGCAGCCGGCCAGCTCCACGTTGGCGCGCGTGGTGTCGAAATGTGTGTTCGACAGGACGGTGCTGCCCGATGGGAGGAGCGAGGAGAACAAGATGCGTTCGGCCGCGCGTCCTTGGTGGACCGGCAGGAGGTGCGGGTACCCGGTGAGCTCGCTGACCGTTTCGTGCCAGCGGTAGAAAGAGCGGGAGCCGGCGTAGGACTCGTCGCCGTCCATGCCGGCGGCGAGCTGGGCGGCGGAGATCGCGCCGGTTCCCGAGTCGCTCAGCAGGTCGATGGTGACCTCGTCGGCTCGCAGATCGAACAGGTTGTAGGAGACCCGTCGCAGGGCTTCCTCACGCTGCTGCTGGGTGGTGAGGGGGATGGGCTCGACGACCTTGATCCGGTAAGGCTCCACTGGTCCTTCTTTCTGACGTTCCGTGGATCACTGCGTGGGGGGCTGAGTGGCGGCCGCGGCCGGCCTGTCACTGGTCGGCACCTGGCCAGGGCGGGCGCGGCAGCGGGGGGCGCACCGCGTATGCCTCGGAGGAGACGTACGCGGTGATGCGGGGTCGGCGGTCGCGCTCGTGGGCCAGCGCCAGGTAGGCGATCAGTCCCGCACCGTCGGGCAGTTGTCGCGTGGTGAGGGCGGCCAGGGCGCGGCGCAGTACTGAGGGGTCCATGCCGAAGTGGGTCAGCAGGGCGGTGGCGCGGGTGAGGGCTTCTTCGTCGTTGCGGACGTAGTCGCGGACGGGGATGTGCAGGGTGAAGCCGCTCGGTCGGCCGGTTGCGGTGTCGGTGAAGGAGTGGCAGGTCAGCGCCGGTCGCCTGCCCAGTCGTGTCTGGGGTTCGCTTCCCGCTGCGGTGGGCTGGCGGCTTCCTGCGGCGATGCGGAAGAAGGTGGCGACGTCCTGCGGTGCGGGGCCGGGCTCCGCGCGGTTCAATGCGCACGCGTCGGGTGCCGAGAGACCGGGATGGGTTGTGTAGACCTTGACGCGGGGGGTTTCCCAGGTGCCCAGGTCCAGGGCGAGGAAGGGATATGCGGATGTGTCGGGGAGCGCGGCGAATGCCTGGCGGTGGCCGAGTCGGTGCAGTGCCTCCTGCACCGTGGCGGCGGCCTGCTGGGGGCCGGACGCGGCGGGATTCAGGTAGATCTTCACCCCGGGGATGCCGCCGGGGCGTAACTCCAGCGCGTACCAGAGGGCCAGGGCCCCTTGGGGCGAGGGGGGCAGGAACAGGTCCTCAAGGCAGTCGAGTTGGGCGGTGGAGAAGTGCCAGCGGCGGGCCATATCGTGGATGACGGCGAGCCCGTGGCGCCCGTTGTCGGCCATGCCGGCGGCGGTGCAGCCGGGTTCGACTAGTACCCGCAGGGCGGGGGCGGCGCCCGGGCGGAAGGCCAGGGAGAACTCGACCGGCGTGTGGTCATCGGAGATGAAGCTCGGCGAGGGAGGCGGCAGGGCCAACGGACGCCCGGACGCGTTCCCGAGAGAGTCCACCAGGATCTGTGCGTAAAGTGCCGCGTCCGTGTCCGTCAGGCCCACGACAGCGCTCAGGCGCAGCAGTTGACCGACGACGTGGTTGCCGAGTGTGAGGCTGTGTGCGTCTGTGGCCGGTGTGTCGCTCGCCGGCGCCGTACTCACCGGGCCCCCTGGAGCACGGGGCGGCGAGGAGCGCGCGAGGGGACGGTCTGGGCAGGGGCAAAAAGATACCCGCCGGTGAGGGCGGGTATCCGGCCATTCGGCCTGCCTATCTCAGTACCTATGAGGAAGATCTCCTCCTGGGAGAACGGGTGAAGCGGCCGGGGGGTGGAGTGCTGAGTGAGAGTGGAAGCGGCGTTCGGCTCCACTGTCCCTCCTTTACCGTGTGACGACTCAGATACCCTGCGCAGTCCTACCCCCACGGTTGAACGCTCATGCAGTAGGCGGTGGCTGCCGCGCGTTACCTGTGTCACCCCATGTCGCAGAAGGTCCTACGTCCTCAGCCAGGTGAGGAAGGAGCTCCACATGCCGCCGCGTTCCTTGGTCGGGGGCGCCGGGGATTCTGAGCGCTGTGCTGCCTGCACCGGCTGCGGCTGTGCGGCGTGCCGGGGCGTGTCCGGGGTGAAGCGGGCTGGCAGTTGTGCCAGGGCGCGGTTGAACGGGCCGGGCCGCCAGGTCAGGCTCTCCTCGGGGACGGCGAGTTCGACATCGGGCAGCTCGTTGAACAGGTGCTCGACGGCTGCCAGAGTGATCAGCCGAGCGGGTTCCTTGGAGGGGCAGGCGTGCGGCCCTGCGCTCCAGGCGAGGTGGGCCCGGTTGCTGCCCTGTCCAGTTGCGGACCGCGCCGAGGCGCCGTTGGCGGCCTGAAAACTGACCAGCACCAGATCGCCGGCGCTGAGCTTCTGCCCGGCGAACTCCATGTCTCTGGCCGGGTAGTGGGGTGCGTAGTTGGACATGGGCGGGTTGCTCCACAAGGTGTCGTCGAGTGCCTCCTCCACCAGCCCGTTCTGTGCATACCGGTCGTTGGTCAGCAGCAGGTGCAGGGTGTTGGCGATCAGGTTGCGCAGCGGCTCCGCGCCGGCGCCGAGCAGTAGAACGAGCTGGTGGGCCATTTCCTGGTCGTTCAGCTGGGCTGGATGCTGCATCAGCCAGGACGTGACGTCGTCGCCTGGCTGCGCCCGCTTGAGCGCGACCAGTTCGCTCACGGCCTGGAACAGAACCTCGTTGGCCTTCTCGGCGTTGATGCCGTCGAACATGCCGGAGATGCCGAACATGACCCGGTCGCCGACCTGTGGCGGGCAGCCGAAGAGCTCGTTGAAGACGAAGAGCGGAAGCTGCTTGGCGTAGTCGTTCAGAAGGTCGGCGGAGCCACGGGCGCTGAACTGGGCGATGAGGTAGCGAGCAACCTGATCGACGTTCTGGCTCAGTCGGTGGCTGCTGACACGCGCGAAACTTTCGGTGACGGCCTGGCGCAGCCGCAGGTGCTCGGCGCCGTCGGTGAACATGCAGTTGGGCCGGTGGACAAGCAGGGGAAGGACAGGGCTGTCCGGGCTGATCCTGCCCTCGTTAAGATCCCGCCACTGGCGCGCGTCCTTGCGGAAGTCACCCGGATTCTGCAGCAGGTCCAGCGACGCCGCGTAGTCCGTCACCAGGGTTGCTTCCACACCCGGGGCCAGTTCGACGGGTGCCGTCGGGCCGTGGTGGCGCATGTAGGCGTAGTACGAGTGAGGATCGGCGGCGAACTCCGCTGTGTACATGGGGATCCGCTGACCGCTGCCGTGCGCGGGGCAGCCGGGCG
This sequence comes from Streptomyces sp. KR55, assembly GCF_052245645.1. NCBI lineage: Bacteria > Bacillati > Actinomycetota > Actinomycetes > Kitasatosporales > Streptomycetaceae > Streptomyces > Streptomyces sp. KR55. Next base: position 5,442 of record NZ_JBQQCE010000397.1, read on the forward strand.
GCGGGACGGGGGTCGGTTCGCTGGTCATGCGTGCTCCAGAGCGGCGCGTTCGTGTAGGTAGCGAACGAGAGTGATCAGCGCTTTCGCCGATGACCTCTCGTCCCGTGCGTCGATGACGACGACCGGGGTGTCAGGCAGGAGGTCGAGCGCTTCTCGCAGCGCAGCCTCGGTGCGTGCCGGCGTGCCGTCGAAGTGGTTGACGGCGATAGCGTAGGACAGCCCGTACTGCTCGATCAGATCGATGACGGCGAAGGAGTCCGCAAGCCGCTCAGGGTCCACCAGAACCATGGCTCCCAGGGCGCCACGGGCCATGTCCTCCCAGATCTGGATGAACCGCTGCTGCCCGGGCGTGCCGAACAGGTAGAGCACCACCTGGTCGCTGATTGTCAGGCGTCCGAAGTCCATTGCGACCGTGGTCGTGGTCTTGCCCTGCACTCCCTTGAGATCGTCGACCGCTTCTGCCACCCGCGTCATGTTCTCCTCGGTGGACAGCGGCGGGATCTCGGAGAGGGTGCGGATGAGGGTCGTCTTGCCGACGGCGAAGTGACCGACGACCAGGATCTTCACCGCGGTCTGTTCTGCGCCGCCCCGGACATAGGCGTCCTCATCCAAAGTGCGCGTGGAGTCCATCCAGCACCTCCTGGAGAAGCTGTGCGTCAGCGAGACGCGCCCGGGGCACGGGCGCTCGGGTGATCAGGTAGCCCCCCTCTGCCAGGGAACTGAGGAGGATCTTCACCACACCCAGCGGGAGCTCGGTGTGGCCGGCGAGCTCGGCGACGGAGAGGTAGCCGCCGGAGCACATGTCCAGGACCGTCTGCTCCTCGGGGGAGAGCCGGTTGGGGCGCTGCCGCTGGTCGCTGGCCGTCGTCACAAGAGTGATCAGGGAGAACTGATCCTCGGCAGGCAGACCACGCCCGCGGGTGATGACGTAGGGCCGTACTAATTCTGCGGCTTCAGGCTCATCGGGGGTGTTGTCAGTCATGGGCGGTGGCCGATGTCCTCGCGGGGTGATGTCGCCAGTTCCTTGCCCAGCTGGCCGACCAGCTGCTGCATACGGAACGTGATGTCTGCCATGTCGATGTCGGCAGCCGCCGAGACCGCGAGGTAGGCGCCCTCACCGGCCGAGATGAGGAAGACCCAGCCGCCGTCGAACTCCACCAGGGTCTGGCGCCACTGCAGGTCCTCACCGTCGCAGAAGAAGGCCAGGCTCCGGCTGAGTGACTGCACACCGCTCATCGCGGCGGCGACCGTGTCGGCCGAGTCCCGCCCGAGGTCTTTCGTACGGGCCATCAGTAGACCGTCGGCCGAGACCAGGACCGCATGAAGGGCCCCGGGAATCTCCAGGGCACTGTCCAGCATCCATGACAGGTCGTTCTTCACGAGGAGGTCTCCGGTCCCTTGCGTGCGTCCTGGCTCGGTCGGCGCATCGCGTCCGGCGGTGCGGCGCGGCCGGTCTCGGTCCCCCGTTGAAAGGCGCCCATGATCGACGCCGTCTCCGCAGTGGAGCGGGCAGGCTGGCGCTCCCTGCCTGGGCTGGTCGGCACAACAGCCATGGGCCTCTGCTTGCGCCGGCGCTTGGGCAGCCCGTCGGCGGTAGTCGCCGGAGCGTCTGCGTCGGCCCCATCCGAGCCCTCTGCTGCCTGGAGAGCGGCCTTCGGCATCTTTGGCTCCGGCATGCCGGTCAGCAGTTCCTCTGGGAGGAGCACCACCGCGCGGACACCCCCGTAGGGAGAGGTGGAGTCGACGGAGACGGTAAAGCCGTAGCGTTCACAAAGCGCACCGATCACCGCAAAGCCGAACTGCGGAGGGTTCCCTAGCCCGGAGACGCCTGCGGCGCGCGCGCCGGACAGAAGTTCCCCTGCCTTGGCCTTCTCCTCCTCGTTCATGCCGACACCCGCATCGTCAACCACGATGCAGATGCCCTTGGGCACGGATCGAACATTGATCTCGACCACGGTTTCCGGAGCCGAATAGCTCGTCGCGTTGTCGAGCAGTTCGGCCATGGCCAGGGCGACCGGCTCGACGGCCCGGCTCGTGATGGCGAAATCGACCTGCGAGAGGATCTCGACCCGCTGGAAGTGGCGGATTCGTCCCTGCGCGCTGCGGATCACGTCGTAGACCGAAGCAGGATCGCGCTGTCGGCCCAGCCAACCCTGGCACAGGACAGCGATGGACTGAGCCCGCCTCCCGAACTGGGAGTTCATGTGGTCGATCTCCAGCAGATCCTGGAGAATCAGCGAGTCGCCGTGCTTCGCCTGCAGCTTGGAGATGCCCAACTGCTGCTCGGCCGCGAGACCCTGGAGCGTCCGCATCGCGGACTTCAGCACCGTCTTCGTGGCTTCTTCGGCCCGCTCCTCGGCCTGCCGAACGATCTCGGCATAACCGCCTTCCAGTGCGGTGTACGAGGATTTGAGCTCGTCGCTCTGCCTGCGTAACCTCCCTATCACCTTCCGCTGGCGAATGATGACCGTGGCTGCGGCAGGGGTACCGGCAACGAGCGCCCAGACTGCCGGATCCAGCATGTATTGCGTCATGTGACTCTCTTCAAGCGACTGAAGCCCCAGTAGCTGAAAACCTGCCGTAGGCGTCCCGGCAGGCGGCGGTACTTGGTGGGCTGGCCGGCAGGCTCACGGACCCGTGGCCCGCTTGGCAAGTGCTGAGATCATATCACCGGGCGTAGCTGACTCATCATCAAGTAGCCGACTCAGACGGCGACTTGGCGAAGATATGTGTGTCCTCTGATGGAGAAGGTGTGTACCCGAACAATCCTCTCGCTTGTGGGCCGGGGGTGTACTCGGCGAGGAGGGCCCGCTCCGGGCTGCGGGAAGCAGGGGGTAGTCGGTGTAGCCGGTCCCTGCGCACCGGGGCCCCCGTCAATCCGGTCCGCGACAAGTACCTGATGTACATGGGCGGCCCGCGTTCTGGGGCCGCCGCCGAGGCTTCCGCCGTGCCCGGCAGGGAGCGGAGCTGGAGCGTCTCATCGCACTCGTCGACGGGTTGGCCGCCATCCTCACAGAACCCACCTAGCGACGCCTGCAACGCACGACACCGACCGGACGGCGGCGGCCGCGTCACGCAAGGCGGCGCGTCAGCTCGGCTGGAAGGTCGCCACGATCGGGTGGATCGGCACCCGCTTCGGCACGATGGTCGCCGTTCAGGACACCCGGGTCGTCCCCGAGGAGTACCGGCCGGTGGTCGACGCGGCGATGAACGAGCGCATGAGTGCCGCGCTGGCCAAGGTGTGGGGCGAGCCGGGCGAGGCTCCCGTCCAGCGCGGCTCGGTCGCCCTGATGACGCAGGAGTTCCGCGCGGCCGTTGCCGATGCGAACGCCTGACCCGAACGGTCCGCAGGCCTCGGCCAGGATGCGTCCGGCGTACAACGCGCCGGAGCACGACGTGCTCCGGCACTCGGTCAGCTTGTTCTTTAACCTCAGGTCGCTGCGGAGTGCTTGCCGGTGGGGAAATTGCGGTGCGTGCTGGCACCACGCTAGGCAGACTCGCGGACATGACTGAGAAGATCACCCGCATCAACCCCGAGCAGCTGCATGAGACGCCCGGCTACCACCACATCACGGTGGTAGAGGCAGGGCGTACGGCCTACCTGGCGGGACAGTGCCCGCTTGATCGGAACGGTGACCTCGTCGGTGCCGGTTCCCTCGAGACGCAGGTCGACCAGGTGGTCGCGAACGCGCTCACTGCCCTGGCAGCGGCGAGTGCCCAGCCGCAACACGTGGTGCGGTCAGTGATCTACGTGCGGAGCGAAGAGAGGGA
>NZ_JBQQCE010000398.1:0-9151 GCF_052245645.1 Streptomyces sp. KR55
CTCCAGGACCGCGCGGTGACCGTACGCAACTGGCGGCGCGGGCACCGCTGGTGGCTGCTGCTCGCCTTCCTAGCCGCGCTCGCCGGCTCCTACGCCGTGCCCGCGGCGGGCGGCATGCTGCTCGCCGGGACCGGTGCGGGACTGTGGCTGAAGGCCGCATGGCTCGGGCGGCGCGAACGGGCCGAGGAGGCGCTGCTGTGGGTGCGCGTCGACTGGCTCGCCCGCGACGGCGGCCGCCCGGCCGGCAAGGCGGTCAGGGCGTACCGCAGCACGGGCATCGCGGCGGGCGACGCAGCCCCGGGCGGCTCCCGTCGCCGCACTGCCGCACTGGCCTGACCGCCCGTCAGACCTCGAGCTCCTCCTCGATCCGTCGCAGCTGGTGCCGGGCCATGGCGAGGTTGGACCGCTTGGCGTCCAGAACCAGGTAGAGGAAGAGCCCGTTGCCGCCGCGGCCGCTGAGCAACCGGATCAGGTGGTACTGGTCCGTCAGCGTGATCAGGATGTCCTCGATCTGGCCCTTGAGCCCGAGGTGTTCCATCGTGCGCATCTTCGCGCGGACCACGTCGGTGTTGCCGGCGGCGGCGACGTTGAGGTCGAAGCTCTTGCTGCCGCCCATCGTGCCCAGGGCCATGCCGCTGGTGTAGTCGACGAGGGCGACTCCGGTCGCGCCCTCGATGGAGGCAAGTGCTTCTTTCAGCGCGGTCTCGGTGTTGGCCATGGCTGTGGTTTCCTCTCAACTTTCCGTGGTTGTGGGTGTGTTGGTGCGTGGGGTTCGTGGCGTGCGGACGGCCTTCTGACGGGCGGGGGCGGGCTTGGCGGGGGGCTCGGGGGCCGTGTCCCGTACGGCGTTGCCGACCAGTTCGCCGATGCGGGCGCCGGTGCGGCGGCCTTCCAGGTGAAGACGGCCGACGTTGACGCGGTCCTCGGCGAGCAGCGTCAGCACGGCGGTACGCCCCGCCGCGTACGTCGCGACATAGCCGTCCACCCCGCGAACGAGCAGTTCCCGGAGGTCGCCCTGACCGGTCACGTCGGCCATCCGCACGGCGACGCCGAGTGCGGCTGCGGTGAGCGCGGCCAGGCCCTCCGGCTCCACGCCCGGGGTGTCGTGGGCGATGACCAGGCCGTCCACGCCGGCGGCGAGGGCGCCGGTCAGCTGGGGCACGCGGGTTCTCAGCCGGTGGAGTTCGTCGAGTATCGGGGGTTCCACCGCCATCAGGGGTCTCCTCTCGGCGGGCGGGTGAGATGGGTGGTGCGGCGCACGCTGCCGCGGTTGCTGTCGTTCAAAGGGCCTCCAGCGCATCCCTGACCCTCTTCAGCAGCGCGATGTCGGGGGCGGCGGGCCTGGGACCGTCGGCGGCGGCGATTCCGGTTCCGGCGCGGGTGGCCGAAGCAGCCCCGGCGGGAGTCGGCGGCGTCCGTGGAGCCACCAACCCGGCCGCTGCCAGTCGCCGCACCGCCACCAGGGTTTGGAACGCCGGCCTGCCCAGTTCGCGGGCGATGTCCGCCGCGGTGCGTATGCCGTCCACCCGGGCCAGCACCGCGCTCTGCCGGGGCGCGACCGCAGGGGCCGCGGCCGTGTCGACCCGTTCCAGGGGTGCGCTGTCGCTCGCCGGGTCCGGCCAGATGCGGTGCAGCAGTCTGCGCCGGCGGAGCGTCTCGTGCTCCACGGCGGTGACCGGGACGGGGTGGACCGATCCGAGCCAGTGCGTGGTGCCGTAGTGGAAGCGGCCCGGCGTGCGGCTCGGGGCGAGGACGAAGTACGCGGCGTCGTACAGCGCGCTCAGATGGCACAGCTCCAGCGCGCCCGGGGCGAGACGGCCGCCGTCGAGCAGCAGGCGGTCGGCGTCATGCCGCCGGTCGGCCCGGTCGACGGCGTCCTGCCAGGCCCGCGTCGAGCGTGCCGTGCGCCGTGAGGATCACGTCGAGTCCGGGGGCGAGCGGGCTCTCGGCGTGCACCACCTGGCCCTCGGTGAGGTACAGCGTGCCGCACTCACGGACCAGGACTCCGGTGGCCCGCTCGGCGGCGAGCCGGGTCAGCATCGGCGAGACGCCGCCCGAACGGCTCCCGGCCGCCTTGTTCCGCACCGGCAGCCGGGGCGGTGGGGTCGTGCCGACCATCGTCATCCCAGCACCAGCCGTCCGGCCATCTCGCCCAGCCGGATACGGGCCAGTGCGAGGTTGCCGTCCGCGCGGGCCAGCCAGAGATGCAGGAACACGCTGCTGTCGAACGACGTCCGCACGAACCGCAGCACGTGATAGCTGTCCCGGTTGCTGAGGATCAGGTCCTCGACCGGCGGATCGGCCGCCTCCTCCCCGTCGTCGGATGCGAACGCCCGCTGCTCGGCGGCCAGGCGCGCCAGCTCCGCGGCCTCGGCGGCCGCCGTCTCGTGGTCACCGCCCGGCGGTTCACCGACGGTGCCCAGGGCCAGTCCGCTGGTCCAGTCGACCAGTGCGGCCCCCCGCGCACCGGGCAGCCGCATGGCCTCCAGCAGGCACTCGTCGATTCCGGGCACCCTGACTCCCCTCCCGCCTGGGTTCGGCTGAGTAACCCTGAGGCTACGCAACGTGTGTGCGGCGGGTGAGAGTTCTGGCATTTTCCAGTGGAACTTGCCCCGGCGTTACTAGGGTGGGTCAACTGGCCCTGTTTTCAGGTCAGTTGATCAACCGCCTCCACCGGTCGGCGTCAACGGCGTTCCGGCGTGCGCAGGGTGGTGAGCGCGGTCGCGTGCGCCCCTCCGGACTCCGCCACGATCTCCTCGAGGGTCTGCGGAGTGCGTACGGTCGCGAAGGCCACGCCTCCGGCACCGTCCGGGGCGAAGCCGTGAATGCCCGGCCGGGCGAGCGAGTTGTAGGCGTAGTGGTGGGCGAAGTAGTACGCCCCCGTGTCCAGCGCCGCCGCGTAGTCCCCCTGCTCCAGCAGCGGCAGCGCACGGCCCTCGGCCAGCAGGTCCCCCGCGAAACAGGCCGGTCCCGCCACGTCCTGCACCACCGCCGGCCCCTCCTTCGGCCGCCCCTTCGCGTCGTACACGGCGATCCTCAGCGGCCACGCCCCCGGCGCGTACACCGTCCGCGTCGCGACCTGCACGCCCGCGTGCGTCACCGCGACGGGCCGCCCGCCCGCGCTCTTGGCGTACTCGACCCGCGCCACCACCGTCCCGTGCTTGGCCAGCAGGGACCGCCCGAACTCGGTCACCAGCCCGTACCGCCCGTCGAACAGCCCCGGCACCGCCTCCCTCAGCATCCGCGCGTACTGCGCGTACGTCGGTGTCGTCGCCTCCGAGGCGAAGTTCACCGGCAGTCCGCCGCCGATGTCGATCGTGTCGACCTGCCGACGGCCGATCCGCCGGTTGATCTCCTCCGCGAGCGCGTACGTCTGCGCCACGCCGTCGGTCATCCGGGACAGCGGGATGCCCTGCGAGCCGGTGTGCGCGTGCAGCCGGGTCAGCCAGGGGCGTTCCGCGTACGCCCGCACCACCCACTCGCGTGCCCCCTCGTCCCGCAGCGCCACCCCGAACTTCGAGGTCGCCGTGGCGGTCGAGAGCGCCTCGATGGAACCCCCGCCGACCTGCGGGTTGACCCGTATCCCGATGGGGGAGCGGCTCGGCGCCGACCTCATGAGACCGTCGATGCGGTCCAGCTCCTGCGGGTTGTCCGCGTTCACGGCGATGCCCAGCGCCAGTGCCTCGCGCAGCTCCGCCGGGGTCTTCGCGGGCGAGTCCAGCACCGTCCGCTCCGGCGCCACCCCGGCCGCCCGCGCCAGCGCCAGCTCGCCCGGGCTCGCCACCTCCGCGCCGACGCCCTCGTCGCGCAGCAGCCGCAGTACCGGCACCAGCGGGGTCGCCTTCACCGCGAAGGCGTGCAGCACCGGCGTGCCGGGCGCCACGACGGCGTCGAACGCCGCGCGCAGCTCGGCCGCCGACTCCCGGATGCCGGTGATGTCGAGCAGACCGACGATGGGGGTGCCGGGCCCGAGCAGCCCCTGCTCCACCGCCGCCTGTACCGCCTCGTCGCGCCGGGCGGCCCGCTCCCCGCCACCCACGTGATCCTCGTAGCCGTTGTCCATGCCGTTCCCCGTTCTGCCGATGTCCGAGCCCATGCATCCAGCCAAACATCCACCGTGCCCCCGCGCCGAGGGGCCAAGGTATTGACTAGGTCTATTCAGAAAGCCAGGATGTGAATAACCGCAGCAACATTCCGCCGGGAGCAATCCATCAGGAGGCAGACCATGTCAGGACCTCGCCCTGTCCGAGCGCCGCGCGGTACGGAACCGAGCGCCCTGGGATGGCAGCAGGAGGCCGCTCTGCGGATGCTGCAGAACAACCTCGACCCGGAGGTCGCCGAGCACCCCGACAAGCTCGTCGTGTACGGCGGGACCGGCAAGGCGGCGCGTGACTGGCGCTCCTTCGACGCGATGGTCCGCACGCTGAGGACCCTCAAGCAGGACGAGACGATGCTCGTCCAGTCCGGCCGCCCGGTCGGCGTCATGCAGACCCACGAGTGGGCCCCGCGCGTCCTCATCGCCAACTCCAACCTCGTCGGCGACTGGGCCAACTGGGAGGAGTTCCGCCGGCTGGAGCAGCTGGGCCTGACCATGTACGGCCAGATGACCGCCGGCTCCTGGATCTACATCGGCACCCAGGGCATCCTCCAGGGCACCTACGAGACCTTCGCCGCCGTCGCCGCGAAGAAGTTCAACGGCACCCTCGCCGGGACGATCACCCTCACCGCCGGCCTCGGCGGCATGGGTGGCGCCCAGCCGCTCGCCGTGACCATGAACGACGGTGTGGCGATCTGCATCGACTGCGACCCCCGGGCCATCGAGCGCCGTATCGAGCACCGGTACCTCGACGTGCGCGCCGACTCGCTGGAACATGCCCTCCAGCTGGCCGTCGAGGCCCGTGACGCCCGGCGCCCGCTGTCCATCGGCCTGCTCGGCAACGCGGCGGAGCTGCTGCCGCGCATGCTCGCCGAGGGCGCCCCCATCGACATCGTCACCGACCAGACCTCGGCCCACGACCCGCTGTCGTACCTGCCGCTCGGCGTCGACTTCGACGACATGGCGTCGTACGCGGCGAAGGACCCGGCCGGTTTCACCACCCGCGCGCGTGAGTCCATGGCCCGGCACGTCGAGGCCATGGTCGGCTTCATGGACGCCGGAGCGGAGGTCTTCGACTACGGCAACTCCATCCGCGGTGAGGCCCAACTCGCCGGATACGATCGGGCGTTCGCCTTTCCCGGCTTCGTCCCCGCGTACATCCGGCCGCTGTTCTGCGAGGGCAAGGGTCCCTTCCGCTGGGCCGCGCTGTCCGGTGAGGCCTCCGACATCGCGAAGACCGACAAGGCGATCCTGGAGCTCTTCCCGGAGAACGAGTCCCTGGCCCGCTGGATCAAGATGGCGGGGGAGCGGGTCCACTTCCAGGGACTCCCGGCCCGTATCTGCTGGCTCGGCTACGGCGAACGCGACAAGGCCGGCGAACGCTTCAACGACATGGTCGCGAGCGGGGAGCTGGCCGCGCCGATCGTCATCGGGCGCGACCACCTCGACTGCGGTTCCGTCGCGTCCCCGTACCGGGAGACCGAGGCGATGCTCGACGGGTCCGACGCGATTGCGGACTGGCCGCTGCTGAACGCGATGGTGAACGTGGCGTCGGGCGCGTCCTGGGTCTCCATTCACCATGGCGGCGGCGTCGGCATGGGGCGGTCGATCCATGCGGGGCAGGTGACGGTGGCGGACGGTACGGCACTGGCGGGCGAGAAGATCCGGCGCGTGCTGACGAACGACCCGGGCATGGGCGTGATCCGGCATGTGGACGCCGGGTACGACATCGCGGAATCCGTTGCCGATGCGCGCGGTGTTCGGGTTCCCATGCGCGAGGGTGACGACACGTGACCTTCCACAGCATGTGGGCGGAGCTGTTGCCGATCGGCCGCAGCTCCGCCTCCGGCGGCTACCGTCGCTTCGCCTGGACCGGTGCTGATGGTGAGTGTCGGGAGTGGTTCAAGGCGCAGGCGGAGTCGCGTGGGCTGACGTACGAAGTCGATCGGAACGGCAACCAGTGGGCATGGCTCGGGGACCCCGCCCAGGGGGACGCCGTCGTCACTGGGTCGCATCTGGACTCCGTGCCCGATGGCGGGGCCTTCGACGGGCCCCTCGGGGTCGTGTCCTCCTTCGCCGCGCTCGACGAACTGCGCCACCGCAACGCCCGGTTCACCAAGCCCCTCGCCATCGTCAACTTCGGTGACGAGGAGGGCGCCCGCTTCGGGCTCGCCTGCGTCGGGTCCCGGCTCGCCGCCGGGCAGCTCACCGTCGAGCAGGCGCATCGGCTGGCCGACGGCGACGGGGTCACGCTGCCGCAGGCCATGGAGGCCGCCGGGTACGACCCCGGTGCCATCGGACCGGATCCGGAGCGGCTCGCGCGCATCGGTGCCTTCGTCGAGCTGCACGTCGAGCAGGGGCGCGCCCTCGACCTGTCCGGCGACCGCGTCGGCATCGCCAGCGCCATCTGGCCGCACGGGCGGTGGCGGTTCGACTTCCGGGGCGAGGCCAACCACGCGGGGACCACGCGGCTGGTGGACCGGCGTGACCCCATGCTGTCGTACGCCGAGACCGTGCTGGCCGCCCGCCGGGAGGCGCAGCTCGCCGGTGCCGTCGCCACGTTCGGCAAGATCGCCGTCGAGCCCAACGGCGTCAACGCCATCCCCTCCCTGGTGCGCGGCTGGCTCGACTCCCGCGCCGCCGAGCAGGCGAGCCTCGACGCGGTGGTCGGCGGCGTCGAGAAGGCCGCCCGTGAGTACGCCGCCGCGCATGGCGTCGACCTCGACGTCGTCCGGGAGTCCTTCACGCCCGTCGTGGAGTTCGACCACGCCCTGCGCGACGAACTGGCCCGCATCCTCGGCAAGGACACCGACCTCACGGTCCCCGTTCTGGGTACCGGTGCCGGACACGACGCCGGGATCCTCTCCGGGAGCATTCCGACCGCCATGCTGTTCGTGCGCAATCCCACGGGCGTCTCGCACTCCCCGGCCGAGTTCGCGGCCGAGGACGACTGCGTGGCCGGGGTGATCGCACTCGCCGACGTACTGGAAGGGCTGGCCTGCTCGTGACGCAGACGCAGACGTACTGGCTGGAGCACGCCTGGCTCGGCACGCACGTCGAGCCGGGCGTGGCCGTGGACACAGACGACGGCCGTATCACCGCCCTCCGCACCGACGTCCCCGCCCCACCCCCCGGCGCCGAGATCCTCCGCGGGCTGACGCTCCCCGGCCTGGCGAACGCCCACTCGCACGCCTTCCACCGCGCCCTGCGCGGCACCGTCCAGGTCGGCTCCGGGACCTTCTGGACCTGGCGCGAGGTCATGTACTCGTTCGCCGACAGGCTGACCCCGGAGACCTACCACGCCCTCGCCCGCGCCGTGTACGCCGAGATGGCACTGGCGGGGATCACCGCCGTCGGCGAGTTCCACTACGTCCACCACGCCCCGGGCGGCACCCCGTACGCCGACCCCAACGCCATGGGCGAGGCCCTGATCGCGGCCGCCACCGAAGCCGGCATCCGTATCACCCTCCTCGACACCGCCTACCTGTCCTCCGGCTTCGGGCGGCCCCCCAACACCCACCAGCTCCGCTTCTCCGACGGCAGCGCGGAAGCCTGGGCGGAACGCTGTTCAGTTCTCAAGGAACGGGATCACGCACGGGTCGGGGCGGCGATTCACTCCGTACGGGCCGTGCCCGCCGACCAGTTGGCGACCGTGGCGCGGTGGGCGGAGGAGCGGCGGGCCCCGCTCCATGTGCACCTGTCCGAGCAGACCGCCGAGAACGAGGCGTGCCTGGAGGCCCACGGCTGCACCCCGACGCAGCTCCTCGCCCTGCACGGTGTCCTCGGGCCGCGCACCACCGGTGTCCACAACACCCACCTCACCGCCGAGGACATCTCCCTCATCGGCGGCAGCGGCACCGGCACCTGTATGTGCCCGACGACCGAGCGGGACCTCGCGGACGGCATCGGACCGGCCGTCGCCCTCCAGAACGAAGGCTCCCCGCTCTCCCTCGGCTCCGACAGCCATGCCGTGATCGACCTGCTGGAAGAGGCGCGCGCGATGGAGCTGAACGAGCGGCTGCGCACCCGTACGCGAGGTCACTGGACGGCGGCGGCCCTTCTGCGGGCGGCCTCGGCCGACGGCCACGCAGCCCTCGGCTGGGACGACGCGGGCATCCTGGAGCCGGGCGCACGCGCCGACTTCGCGACGATCGCGCTCGACTCGGTCAGGACGGCAGGGCCGCTTCCGCGGCTCGGGGCCGAGACGGCCGTATTCGCTGCGTCGGCAGCAGACGTGTCGCATACGGTCGTGGGAGGTCGGCACGTCGTACGGGACGGGGTTCACACCCTCGTACCGGATGTGCCGAAAGCCCTCGCGGACGCCGTCGAAGCCCTGCGCGGATGACCCCGGGCCGCCGATCCGCGCGGCCCGCCTCCGCCCCCGAACCCGACCCCACCGCCGACCAGGCCAGCAAGGACGCCATGAGCAACGCGACGACCGTCAGCCCCGCCCACTCCGCGAGCACCGCAAGCACGCTCATCACCAACATCGCCGCCCTGGTCACCAACGACCCCTCCCTCGGTGACAGTTCCCCCCTCGGACTGATCCAGGACGCGGCCGTCGTCATCGAAGGCGACCGCATCGCGTGGACCGGTGATCAAAGCAAAGCACCCGCCACTGACAATCGGGTCGACGCAGGTGGCCGGGCGGTCATCCCCGGCTTCGTCGACTCCCACTCCCACCTCGTCTTCGCGGGCGACCGGACACAGGAGTTCAACGCCCGGATGTCGGGGCGGCCGTACAGCGCGGGCGGCATCCGTACGACGGTCGCCGCCACCCGGGCCGCGAGCGACGAGGAACTCGAGGCGAACCTCACCCGTTACCTCGAAGAGGCCCTCCGCCAGGGCACCACCACCTTCGAGACCAAGTCGGGCTACGGCCTGACCGTCGAGGACGAGTCCCGCGCCCTGCGCATCGCCGCCGCCCACACGGACGAGGTCACCTACCTCGGCGCCCACATCGTCTCCCCGGACTACGCCGACGACCCCGCCGCCTATGTCGCCCTGGTCACCGGCGAGATGCTCGACGCCTGCGCCCCGTACGCCCGTTGGATC
>NZ_JBQQCE010000399.1:0-9106 GCF_052245645.1 Streptomyces sp. KR55
GCAGTCGCCGATTGCGGGGGGTCCGGCCGATGCGTTCGGTGATCCGGCCCTTGAATTCCTGTGCATTGTGCTTGATCGTCTGTACGACGCTCATGACTGTCCTCTGCCTGTCCGCTGGATGGGCTCCCGCGCGCGATCGCCGTACAGGCGGTCGTTCCCGCGGGGGATGGGGCGTGGAGTGGATTACCTGCGGCTGCGGCTGTACCGGCGCCTGCCACCGTTGCGTCCGCGCACGGCGAAGCCGACGATCCAGAGGACCAGCAGGACGGCTGCGACCCACCACAGGATCTGCAGGGTGAAGCCGAACCCGAAGACCACCAGGATCACCAGAAGGAGAAGAATCCAGAACATTGCCGGGCCTCCAGATCGCGGGGATTTCCTTGATTCCGCGGGGTCCGGGCGAAGCGGGAAGGTGGAATGCTGCGGCCGAACAATCCGGAGTGGCACAGCCCTACGCCGTGCTGCCAGTCAACGCCCGGCAACGTCCCTTGTCAACGCAGCGCCGACACTGAGGAGTTCTGGGAGCTGGGCAGGAGCCGCCGGGGTGAACGGAGCCTCGGCGGGGGCTTCGGCCGACTCGGTCGGCGGCGTCGGCAGGATGTGGTCCTCCCACCAGGACAGGGCCATCACGGTGGCGAGCAGGACGAAGGGGGTCGAAGCGAGAACGATCAGCGCGTACATGTGTACCGCCTGGTGTGGGATGCGTGCGACGCGGCGGGCAGCAGATCGGTGCCCGCTCGGGGCGCGACCGGGATCGCGTGACGATGGGCGCGTACGGGAACGGCCTCGTTCGTGACGCGGCGGGTTCCGGCACCGATGCGCAGGGTGCGCCCCCTGGGGAGCGCGCTGGCGGTGCGACGCTGCCGGGGGCAGGGGCGGCATGTCGCACGCTAGACCTCGCCGCAGCTCCCCAACAGGTCTCAAGCAGCCATCCATGCCGGGCAGGACGCGCTTACGTCGCACGGTATCCACAACCGTTGGACAGGGCTACGCTGTGGGGCGAGGCCCCAGTCCCCGGTATCGATGCTGTGTCCCGCTCCCGGGGAGGCCCACCGTGTTCGTCCTGCTCCTCATTCTCATCGCGTTCCTGTTCGGCTTCGGCTTCCTCAATCCCATCTGGTGGGTGGCTGCGGCGGTGCTGGTCTACGCCGCATCCCAACACGGCCGCGATCGTGGCGGAGGCCGGAGCCCTGGAGGCAGTTCCGATCTCGGGGACTACCGGGACTACCAGGAGCGCCGGAATCGTCAGGAACGCTGGGACCGCCGCTACAGCCGTCAGAACCGGGCGCGCTGGCGGCGCGAGGACCGTCGGGACCGCGAACACCGCAGGTGACCCGTGACGTTACCCGGTGGCCACGGGTTCCGGGACGGCGACAGCCATGCCGGACGCGTCGAGATCGTTGAGAGGTGTATGCCATGCAGCGCACCAGCGTGATCCAAGAGGAGTGGTGGGATCTGCGGGCCGAGGCCACGTGGGGGAACGCGTCGGCGGGACAGGATGTCGTGGCGCTGCGCGCCGAGAACGATCAGCTGCGGCGGGCGCTGGCCGGCCGTGCGGTCATCGACCAGGCCCGCGGCATGGTGATGGTCCTGACTCCCTGCCGCCGCGGGGCGGCCAGGGACCTACTGGTGGATGTCTCTCGGCAGTGCAACGTCAAACTTCCGGAGGCGGCCGCGGCCCTGGTCGCCGCCTGGGAGGGCAAGCCGCTCCCGGTGCGGATGCAGCGTGCGCTGCGGCGATTTCACGCAGAGAACCAGAGGTGCAACTCACGACCGCCAGGCGGGTCGTCCAGGTAGGGAGAGGTCATGATTCACGCAGCCGACGTCCGAGAATGGCGCAACCTCGATGTCGTCGACACCGAGTCGCACAAGATCGGTGTCCTGGAGGCGGTCTATGTGGACACCACCACCGATGAGCCGGCCATGGCCACGATGCGGACCGGACTGCCCACCCGGCACCGTCTGGTCTTCGTCCCTCTTGAGGACGCGATCGCCCGGGCCGGGCTATCTCAGGGTCGGCTATGTCAGAACGCTGGTGAAGCAGGCCCCCTCGATCGGCACCGACGGCGTGTTGCCCGCCGAGCAGGAGGAAGCGATCTTCAAGCACTACGGACTGCCCTACAAGCCGGGTGCGGCCGGAGAACGGCAACTGGCGCGCCGCTGACCACCTATGGACGGGATGACTGCCCTGTGAGGTACGGACCATGCACCAGGTGACCCCGCCCCGTGAAGAACAGCGGCTGTTGACGGTTGTGCCTTCGGCGGGGGACGCGGCTTTGCTGGCCGAGGTCGTCGAACTGCGCGCCAGGAACGAGCAGTTGGGGCGGGCGCTGGCGAGCCGTGCGGTGATCGACCAGGCGCGCGGCATGGTGATGGCCCTGGCGCCGTGTTCCAACGACCGGGCCTGGGACCTGCTGGTGGACGTGTCGCAGCACTGCAACATCAAGCTACGTGACGTGGCTGCGGCTCTGGTCGCCACGACGAGGGACCGGACGCTCCCGGAACCGATACAGCGGGAGCTGCGCCGAGCATTGCGGCGCCTCCATGCGGCGGACCGGAGATGACGGCGTGCGCGCCCAACGGACGGCACCGGGGGCTGCGAGCTCAACTCTCCGGTGCCTTCGTCCAGGACGGCCGTCGGACGCCTCTGGTGTGTAGCCCGCCTCGTGGATCCCAAACACCGGTGGTGCGGTTCCTCGTCCGTTCTGCCCTGATCACTGCTTCGCTGTCGACACTTCGCCGGAAGGCATGACAGGCCCACCGGCCCTCTCCGCTCCACATCCCCTGTAGGCAGGCGCAGTTGCCCCTGTTTGAAACCGGGCTGCTCGGGAACTCGTTCGATGTGCTTCAGACCGGAGGCACGCCCGTGGGAGCAGCTGTCGCTGCTCCCCAGCGTGCTGCGGTCCGACGGCTCCCACGGTGAGCGACGCCACCGATCAGGGAGACACGTGCCCATGCCGTACGCACGCACCCAGAGCCCACGAAGCGCATACCGCTACGACGACGCCCCGGACACCGATGCCGCGTTCCGCCGTATCGCGGCCCTGCCGGACGGCCCGGAGAGGACCGCGCTGCGGCAGGAGGTGGTGTGCGCCTGGGCGCCGATGGCCGTACGTCTCGCCCGGCGCTTCCGTCATCGCGGCGAGTCCTTCGAAGACCTCAAGCAGGTCGCCCAACTCGGCCTGGTCAAGGCGGTGACCCGCTTCGCCCCGAGCCTTGGCAGCGCTTTCCCGAGCTTTGCCATACCGACGATCCTGGGCGAAGTGAAACGGCACTTCCGTGACCACCTCTGGGGTGTGCACGTACCGCGACGCGTACAGGAGCTGCGCAGCCAGGTCCGCTCCGCCGGCCACGAGTGCGCTTCGCTCTACGGCCGCGAACCCTCCGTCCACGAGATCGCCACGCACACCGGCCTCACCGAGGCGGAGGTACGGCTGGGCGAGGGAGCGCTGGAGAGCTTCACCTCCCTGTCCCTGGATGCCGTACCCGGTCGCTCCGAGCACAGCCACCCACTGACCGACACTTTCGGTGGCACAGAGCCCGGCTTCGACCTGATCGTCAACCGTGAGGCGCTCCGCCCGCTGCTGCGGGCACTGCCCGAACGCGAACGGCAGATCCTCTACATGCGGTTCTTCTGCGAGATGACGCAGAGCCGCATCGCCCTGCAGCTCGGTCTCTCGCAGATGCACGTCTCCCGGCTGATCATCCGCACCTGTGCGCGCCTGCGCGACCAGGTGATGGCCGAGGCCCACGATCGCAGGAGGACAGTGTGACGACGTCCCGGGTGCACGGGCGGCGCCGGACCGCCAGGGGGCGGTGTGGGCCGTTCCCTGTCGCCGGCGGTGCCCTGCGGACAGGGGCGATGCCGTTCGTCTCCATCGAAGCGGGCCCCGGCAAGGGCGTGGGTCAGGACCCCAGACCGGTGAGGGGTTCGGAACTGTCGATGAGGGCACGGGCCACATCGGCCAGGCGCCGGTTGTGGGCGCGGGCGTAACCGCGCAGCGCGCTGAACGCCTGCTCCATGTCGATGCCCTGGCGTTCGGCGAGTTTCCCCTTGGCCTGTTCGATCAGTACCCGGCTGTTCAACGCCGTCTGCAGTTGTTCGTTGAGCACCGTGCTGCGCTGAGCGGTGCGTTGTTGCAGCAGGCTGATGGTGGCGACATCGGCCAGGGCCTGGGCGACGGGTGTGGCGGCCGGGTCGAAGGGGCCGGGGGTGGTGCGGAAGAGGTTCAGGGCGCCGACGATCTCGTCCCGTAAACGCATGGGCAGGGCCTGGACTGCCCCGAACCCGCTGCGCTGGGCCGCCACCGCGAAGCGCGGCCAGCGGGCGGTCACCGTACCGAGGTCGGGGACGATCACCGGTACGCCGGTACGGAAGCACTCGAGGCAGGGGCCTTCGTCGTTCTGGAGCTGGAAGAGCTCCAGCAGGCGCACCTGTTCGTCGGAGGCGGCCATGACGCGGAGTTTGCCGTCCCGGTCGGCGAGCAGCACCCCGGCTGCGCTCGCGTCGAGCATGCCGACGCAGCGGTCGGTCAGCAGGCGCAGGAAATCGATGAGGTCGAAGTCGGCGACGAGATTGTCGGCCAGTTCGACGAAGGTCTTGGACAGAAGCTGTTGGTCCATCGTGGGCACCCTCGATTGAGACTAGTCCCTGCCCGAAGGGGCGGGAAGTGCGGCACGTTCCTCGGCCGGGACCGAACGTCAGGTTTCCTCCTCGGCCTGATCCGGCTCCGCGTCCGGGGAGAAACGAAGCCGTCGGGCCACCACATCGGCGGCCACGTCCGCGAGCCGGCGTCCCTGCCCATAGGCGTAGGCGCGGAGCCGGACGAAGGCTTCTTCGATGCCGACTCCGAGCTGAACCGTGAGCATCCCGCTGGCCTGGTCGATCTCCGCTCGGTATGTGCCCAGGTCCTCGAAGCTGCGGTCCGGCATCGGCCCGTCGGTCGGTGCGCCCGTCTCGTCGATTCTTGTGTCGAGCAGGAGCAGCGTTGCGAGATCGGCGAACGCCAATGCGTCGGCCAGTTCCTCCGTGTTCAGTACGGTCGGAATGCTGGCGTACAGGTCCAGAACTCCCGGGCTGATCGCCCCCTTCTGCAGGGGGAGCGAGAACACCGCGCGGGCTCCGGCTTCCAGGGCCGCGTCGGCGAACACGGCCCAGTGATCCTGAAGTTCAGTGGTGAGCAGATCGGGTGTCAGGACGGCCGAGCCCCGTACAAAGGCGTCCACGCAGGGCCCCTCACCCAGCGTGAGCTGGAGCTCTTCCAGTTGCTCGCTGATGTCGTCGGTGCTGCACAACGGATGGCTCGCCGCGGCCTTGGACATCGCCGACAGCCCGGCCCCGCCGACCGGCAGCGCGGCCACAGCCGCGGTGCAAACGTCCACCACACTCACCCGGGCACCTCGTCGGACCGCCTGCTCGGCCACCAGCATCCGAATGCGGGCCGACCGCCTGTCAGACCCCACTGGGGCCACCGCCTCCAGGCATCGTGACAAGGCCCTCCAGCCTCGCCGTGGTGCGTTCCCCGAGGGGAAATACCAGCGCGCGGAACGTGGTGGCGCCCGCCGGCCTGCGAAGCTCTCCGATGTCCAGCCACCCCCAGGAGCGGAGCGCAGCGAGGGTTGGGCGATCGGCCCGGTCCACCAGGGCGGCGCCGAGCGATGCCTGATGGTCGGTCAGCAGCCGCTCCTGCACACGATGGGCGAGTTCCCGGTCCTGAGGGTGCGGCCGGATCAGGATGTCGGCGAACGCGAAGACGTTGCCGGACACTGTGAGTTGCTCGATGCTGCGCGGCAATGCTCTGTCGAAGCCGAGCCACCAGGAGCCGTCGCCGCGTACCGGGAATCCGAAGGCGCATCCCATCAGGCTGTCCGTCTCGGCGATCACCATGGCGAATCCCGGTCGGCGCATGTCCGCGGTGAGACGGTTCAGGAAGTTCTGGCGGCTGGGACGGCGGTATGGATCACCCGGCGCTGTTGCGCGGCACTCCACATACAGAGCCACCAGATCCTCACGCAGGCCCTCCACCAGCCAACGGTTCAGCCGACGCAACCGCACCGGAGCCACGGCGGACGGCTCGCCGTCCCCCGGCTTCCGTGACTGTCCCCGCCCGGGTTCGGCCGTCATCGCACATCGCCCGAGAGAACAGGCGCAAGCGGGACAGACCGGTGCGGCGGGGCTGGAAGGGGCGCGGCCGGGGTGTCGCCGAGAGGAGGTGGCAGGTGGCTGAACGGAAGGCCGAGGAGCAGGAACTCGCAGCCGGCGAGGTCGAGAATCCGAGCCGGCGTCGTCGGCGGATGATGCAGTCGCAGGGTCCCACCGGCCATGGTGGTCTGCTGCGCAGCGTGGAGGAATGCGTTGAGTCCGCTGCAGTCGCAGAAGGTGACGGGGTGAGGTCGACGTCGATGGTGCGGATACGGTCCCGCAGGCACTGCTCCAGGGACACGCGCACCAACGGCGCGGATTCGAGCTCGATCTCACCGGCCAGGGTGATCAGCGCCTGCTTCCTTCGGTCATGGCGGTAGACGGTGAGCTGTGAGAGGGGCATGACGCCTCGGTTCGGAAGACCATCCGGCAGCGGGCACGGTGGGCCGGAGTTCCGGCCCCCTGGGCGCGCTCCCGGGAGGGGCGTATCTTCGGCGGAGGCAGAGCAACGGCCGGTCCGACAGCCTGCGCAGCAGGACAGAGGACCCACCCAGTTCTCTCCAGGGATGCGCCGGGTGACAGACGAAGAGTCCGCACCAGGCAGCCATCTGGGTTCAGCAACAGCATGCCGCCGGGGTCTGGGACGTCTACACAGCAGCGTAGTCCTCGCGTCGTGTGACGGATGGTCCGAAGCAGCCCAATCCCAGGATATGGACGGTGCAAAAAACGCGGTGGCGCGTGTGTATCCGAGGCACCGCACGGTACTCGTGCATGAAGTACTCATGACGGCCGCCCGAGTAGGGCACTCCGTGCACCGCCCCAGGAGGTGGCTCGCATGACGGAGCCGAACAGTTCAGTTCTGCGGAAGCCTGATCCGGCTGAGTCCCACCCTGGCCTGGGCACGATGCTGCCGGCTGCGTCGGAGCGCCGTGGCAAAACGACCATCGCGGACGGAGTGGTGGAGAAGATCGCCGGGATCGCCGCACGGGAGGTCCCCGGAATCAACGCACTGGGCGGTGGATTCACCCGCACCATGGGAGCCATGCGCGACCGGGTCCCGGGCGGGCGCCCGAGCGCGGGGCGCGGTGTCAACGTGGAGGTCGGTCAGAAACAGACCGCCATCGACCTCCAGGTCGTCGTGGAATACGGGGTGAGCATCACCGACGTCGCCGCAGAGGTCCGCGAGAACGTGATCGCGGCGGTGGAACGGATGACGGGCCTGGAAGTCGTCGAGGTGAACATCGCGGTCAACGACGTCCATTTGCCGGACGAGGGCAGTCCGGAGACCAGTGAGGGGCGAGTGCATTAGGGCGACGCCTCAGAAGCGGTAGGCGCGATCGGAGGTACGTGCCCGAACCCTGGGTGACGGGTGGTCCGGTTCAAGCACTGGGCCGCCGATGCTCCCGCCAGCGGCAGTCCTCGCCTGTGTGCCCAAACGCTCCCCTCGTCAGTCGCCCTTCTCTCTTACGAACGTCGGTGATCACACGGCTGCGCGCCAGCCGGATCCGGTTCCACTCGCTGCCGTCCTCAGGGGCATACTGCCGGGCCGCGTCGAAGGCCCTGCGGTAGCGGGCCCGCTCCTTGTCGCTCGGATCCGGGATCCGAAGGAACCGACCAGCTTGCTGCACTTCCGCGATCAACGCCGCTCCGACTTCCGCAGGGGACGGCCGTGGCGGCTTCACAGCACGCGCCGATCGACATCGCCGGGATGAGGCCGCAGCTGATGCGTGAGGGGCAGTGCGTTCTTTGGACTCGGGCGTCAAGGAACGTTGCGTGCGCGGAGCCCGCTCCGGCCGGTCCGGAAGATGGCCGTGCTCCAGGTAGAAGCGTCCGCGTCAGCGATCTCCGCCTGCCACTTCCCATCCTGCTTCGGAAGACCGCGGGCAGAGGGCCGGCTCATCAACTCCTTTCTCGGCGTCGCCGTTCCGGCCCGGTCCATCACAGGAGCACACGATCGGAGCCGGTGTCCGCGAGGAGCCGTGCGGTCTGCGGGGACGGGTGGTGCAGCCGGAGGGACGCGTGGGTCTCGGCGGCGTGCCGCGACGCGTCGAGGAAGACGCGCAGGCCGCTGCTGTCGCAGAGGCCGACGGTGGTCAGATCGACGTCGATGGTGGTGATGCCGTCATGCAGGCACCGCTCCAGAGCGGTCCGCACCTGGGGTGCGGTGGCCGGGCCGATCTCACCGGCCAAGGTGATCAGTGCTCGCCCGCCCCGGTCGTGCCGGTAGATGTTCAGCCTGTTCTTGCGAGGAACCCCGGGCGTTCACGCCCGTGAGGAATCGCATCGCGGGTTGGGCGGCGCGGAGCGCCGCCGCATCGCTGGGGAATGCTGCCCCGCTCAGGCGGGGCGCTTCTGGTTCTCGATGTACTCCTTGATAACCGCCAGTGGTGCGTCGCCGCATGATCCGGCGAAGTAGGACGGGGACCAGAAGTGTTCGTGCCACAGGTATGTGCGGATGTGGTCGTTGAACTCCTGGCGGAGGAGGCGGGCGGAGACGCCCTTGAGCGAGCCGACCAGCCGCGACAGCGCGACCTTGGGCGGGTAGTGCACCAGGAGATGCACGTGATCGCTCTCGCCGTTGAACTCACGCAACTCGGCGCCGAAGTCGGCGCACACGTCACGCATGATCTCCTCGCAGCGCTGGAGAATCTCGTCGGTGAACGGGCCGCGCCGGCACTTCGGTGTGAAAACCAAGTGCGCGTGGAGGATATAGACCACGCTACGACCCCTGCGGATGTCAGGATTTTGCCCCTATTGAGGCGACAAAGATCCTATGGTGAGATCTGTGAAGATCGTGCGGCAGGTCAAGCTCGTGCCGGATGCCACGCAGGCACCAACGCTTGAGCGCACCCTGCTCGCGATCAACGAGGCGGCCAACTGGGTGTCCGCCACCGGCTTCGAGCACTTCGGGCTCAAGGCGTCCGTCCGTGAGCTGCGCAAGCTGTGTTACGGCGAGCTCAAGGC
>NZ_JBQQCE010000004.1:0-61114 GCF_052245645.1 Streptomyces sp. KR55
TCGTCGAGCCGTAGCACCTGGCAGGCCGCGGGCAGTCGTGCCTCCCCCAGTGCCTTAAGGGCCTGGGGGACCCCCAGGGCGGCACGGGTGGGCGCTGGGGGTCCCCCCTCTGGGGGAGGCACCCCGCCAACGCCGGGCTGCGCGACCCGCCCCAGTCACAACACCCCGCAGCTCACATCTCCAGCAGCACCGTAAACGGCCCGTCGTTCGTCAACGACACCCGCATCCGTGCCCCGAACCGCCCCGTCGCGACGGTCGCCCCCAGCGCCCGCAGCTGAGCGACCACCTCGTCGACCAGCGGCTCGGCAACGTCACCGGGCGCCGCCGCGTTCCAGGTGGGCCGGCGCCCCTTGCGGGCATCGCCGTACAGGGTGAACTGGCTGATCACGAGAAGCGGAGCGTCGACGTCGCTGCACGACTTCTCGTCGTGCAGCATCCGGATCGACCAGAGCTTGCGAGCGAGCTGGGCCGCCTTCTCCTTGGTGTCCTCATGCGTCACGCCGACCAGGACGCACAGCCCCTCACCGATGATCTCTCCGACGGTCTCGCCGTCCACGACGACGCTCGCGCCGTCCACCCTCTGCACCACTGCACGCATACGACCATCATGACGGTCTGCGCCATCCGGCTTCGCAGATGGTCCGTACCAGCACTCTTTTTGATCCCTAACCCCCCATCTGGGGCCGTTCGGGGGCACTCAGTCACATACGGGCCACTTGGGGTGGCACGATGTTGCCACAGCCGGTTGAGGGGACGGTAGAGGCACATGAGCACACCGAGTACCGGGCAGCCACCTGTGGCTGTCTCGTTGACCCACGTGGGAGGCGGGGAGTCACTCCGGCCGCCCGTGCAGCGCACCGACAGCCCGCAGCTGCCCCCGGATCCGCCCGAGCACGATCTGACCGCGCTCAGCCTGCCCGAACTACGCATCCTGCGCCGGGACGCCCAGCGCGACGAGGCCGACCTCAGTTACGTACGCCGACTGCTCCAGGGGCGGATCGACATCCTGCGCGCGGAGCTGGCGCGACGCGGGCCGAAGTCCCTGCTGGAGGCGGGCGAGGCGTCCGTCGTCGAGCGGCTCTCGGAGATCCTCACCGACGCCCCCGCCCGACACCGCTCCTCCGCCCGCCATGTGACGCTGGGCACCCCGCACAGCGAGGAGTACCGGCGGCTGGCCGCCGAGATGCTCGCCGAGGTCGAGCTGTCGGCCCTGGATGCGCGTACGGACCTGGAGCTGACCACCGCGATGGGGCGGCTGGTGCGCTACGAGCAGCAGGTGTCCCGGCGCAGGCAGCGGCTGCAGCGGACGGCCGACGGCTGCAGCGCGGAGATCGCCCGCCGCTACCGTGAGGGGGAGGCGCAGGTCGACGACCTGCTGATGTGACGCCCGGGCACGTGGGCCGGTGGGGGAGACACGGGCGGTTCTCGGGCGGTCTTCTGATCCGCCCACCCGCCCTTAAATCCCCGCGACACCTTGACCCGCGTACGCCTACGGTGGCCCCATGAGCCGCCGCGACGACCTTGCCGTACGCCCGATCACCGAATCCGACTTCGAGGACTGGCATCGCGCCCTGAACGTCGGCTTCCTGCGGGAGCCGACGCTGACGGAAGAGCAACTTCAGGCCCGCCGTCACCAGTTCGTGCCGGGCAGGCTGCTCGGTGCGTTCGACGGCGAGCGGTGTGTGGCGACGTTCCGGTCCTTCGCGCAGGAACTCACGGCCGTGGGCGGCGCCGCCGTACCCGCCGACGCCATATCCAATGTCACCGTCACCCCCACGCACCGTCGCCGCGGCCTCCTCAGCCGCATGATGACCCAGGACCTGGCGGCGGCGAAGGAACGCGGGGACGTCGTCGCGACCCTGATCGCCGCCGAGTACCCGATCTACGGCCGCTACGGCTTCGGACCGGCCACCTGGACGACCGAGTGGACCATCGACGTGCCCCGCACCGGCCTCGACCCCCGCTGGTCCGGCCCGGAGGACGGCGGCCGGATCGACGTCGTGGACGGCGAGGACATCCGCAAGCTCGGCCCCGAACTGCACGAACGCCTGCGCCGCGCCCAGCCCGGCGCGGTCAGCCGGGGCGAGCTGTGGTGGCGGTACAACACCGGCGCCCTGCGCTACAACGGGTCCTGGACCGAGCCCTTCTACGCCGTTCACCGCTCGGCCACCGGCGAGGTCGAGGGCATGGTGTCCTACGAGGCCGACGACAACTGGCACGGCAAGCAGCCGCACAACACCGCCGACGTGAACTGGCTGATCGCGGTGACCCCGGCCGCCGAGCGTGCCCTGTGGCACTACCTCTGCTCGATCGACTGGATCACCCGGGTGAAGACCGGCTGGCGGGCCCCGGACGACCTGCTGCCGCTCTACCTGCCGGACCCGCGTGCCGCCCGGGTCACCACGCAGGCCGACTGGCTGTGGGTGCGGATCCTGGATGTCGTACGGGCGCTTCAGGCGCGGACGTACGAGAGGGAGGGCTCGCTGGTGCTGGAGGTCGTGGACGCGGGAGGGCTCGCGGGCGGACGGTACCGGCTCGAGGCGTCTGTGGCAGGTGCGTCCTGTGCGCCGACCACGCAGAGCGCCGACCTCACGCTGGACGTCGGCGACCTGGCGGCGCTGTGGCTCGGGGACGAGTCGGCGGTGCGGCTCGCGACGCTGGGCCGGGTGCGGGAAGCACGAGCGGGCGCCGCCCGATTGGCCGACGCCCTGCTGCGCACGTCCAGGCGGCCTTGGTGCCCGGACCTGTTCTGAGTGCTCCCTTCTGCCGACGGCGGGTGGACTCATCCGTAGCGTGCTGTTGAGTTGTGGTTGTTGTTCAGTTGTGGCTGTGCGGTGTGCTTGTTCCGCTGTTCGGTTGTCGCTGTTCAGTTGTGACTGTGCAGACTGACCGGGCTCCCGGCTCCCCTCCGGAAGGGAGCCCGGCCAGCCGGATCCTGGGCGTCAGCCGGACTGGGCGAGCAGCACCACGAGGAGCACCGCTCCGATGCCGCCGAGCAGGGAGTTCTTGGCCTTGACCCCGATGGTCAGCGCGACGAGGGCGATGAGGCCCACGGGGCCGAACTTCCACTGGACGAACTGCTCGACTGCGATGGCCAGGGCGGCGATGACGAGGGCGATGAGCGGCATACGGTCCCCCCTTCGGGACTGTTCGACCCTGGTGGCCAACCTCCGGGAAGTATGACCATGTTGTTGAAGTTGGCGACCAACTTCACTGTACTTATCTCCACTTGGAAGCGTCTCATAACCACCTACTTATGAACTGCCGGAAGATGGCGGGAAGTTGTAGTGTTTGGTTGTGGAGCCGGAACACGCCTCCGTCAATGGGCGGAAGAGGCCACACCCGCCCCAGAAGACACACCGTGACGTGGCAGACGTGCTGCGCGCTCGGATCAGGTCCGGGGTGCTGCAGCCGGGCCAGCGCATGCCCACCCAGGCCCAGCTGGCCGACGAGTTCGGTGTCGAGCGCGCGGCGGTCCGGCAGGCGCTGCGCATCCTGCAGGCGGAGCGGCTGCTCACCAACGTGTCCAAAGGGAGCCCCGCGACCGTGGCGCCCGACCCGGACCGGGCGCTGGCCGGCCCGGGGGCCCCGCCGCAGCCGACCACCGTGGCCCTCGCGCCCCGCATAGCGGCCGCCTTCGCGGCCCCGCACGTCGAGATCGACGCCCTGTGCCTGACGTCGATATCCCTCACGCTCTCCATCGGCGAGCCGTTGCGCCGGATCCACGCGGGACAGCTGAAACCGGCCAAGGTCGACGTCCGGGTCCTGCTGCCGTCCCGGGACATCGATCTCGCCTTCCCGGCGCCGGTGGACCCCGCCGACGCCGACCGGCTGCACCAGCGCTGGCTCGCGATGCGCAACGCCCAGGGCCAGGTCCTCCAGCACAACCTGCTCGCCCTGCGTGCCTCGCACGGCATCGACGTGCATGTCTCCTTCCGTGCACTGCCGTTCACGCCGCCGGTGAAGCTGTACCTGCTCAATGGCGCGGAGGCGCTCTTCGCGTACTACACGCTCCGGCGGCGCGAGGAGGAGATCGACCACGAACAGCTTCAGCTGTACGACGCCGAGGGCACCCGGTCGATGCTGTTCGCCTTCGAGCAGGGTGCGGGCCTGCGCGACACGACGTTCGTCGAGCAGTCGCACCTGTGGTTCAACGCGCTGTGGGAGACGATCAGTTCGGAGCTGGTGCTCACGAGCTGAGCGCCTCCCGGGGTCACCTCCTGCCGGGCGCCGGTCGTTCATATGGCGGGGCCGGTCAGGAGAAGCGCGAGCACGACCGCCCCGACGGAGCTGACGGCCGGACTCTTCGCCTTGATGCCTATGGTGAGCAGGAGCAGACCGACGACGCCGGTGGCGCCGTACTTCACTTCGACCATCTGCTCGAAGCCGACGACGAAGAAGGCGGAGAGGAGGGCGAGGGCAGGCACGATGGTTCCCCCTTCGGGCGTTGAGGAGGCAAAGCCTCCGCCAACTCAAGCCAGTTAGTGCTAAGTTGGCAGCCAACTATGAATAAGTTGTCCCCACTTGGTTGCTAGCTATAAACAACTTCCAAACAAGTGCCCTTAGATGGCTTTGAGTTGTAGCGTTTGGTCGTGACCCAGGAGAACGTGGCAGTGAACGGCATGAGAAGGCTCACGGCCCAGGAGATCGCCGACACCCTGCGGGAACGCATCCGCACCGGCGACTTGAAGGCGGGCGACCGCCTGCCCACCCAGGCCGAACTCGCCGAGGAGTTCGGCGTGGAACGCGGGACCGTCCGTCAGGCCCTGAGGGCCCTCCAGGAGGACGGCCTCCTCACCAACGTCAGCAAGGGCAGCCCACCCCGCATCGCGGAACCGGCCCCGACGAGGAGCGAACCCCAGCCGACGATGGTGGGCCTGGCACCGCGCCTGACGGAGGCCTTCGCGGCTCGCAGGGTGCGCATCGACGCCGCCTGCCTGACCGCCGAGACCCTGATGCTGGCACTCGGTGACTCGGTCCGTGCCATCCACGAGGGCCGCGTTCACCCCGAGTCCATCGACGTACGCATCCTGCTGCCCTCGCGGGACATCAACCTGGCCTTCCCGATCTCGGTCGAGGGCGGCGGCGACGACGACCCCGTCCACCAGCGCTGGCTCGCCCAGCGCAACGCCCAGGGCCACGTCCTTCAGCACAACCTCCGCTCCCTGCGCGCCTCGCACGGCATCGACGTACGCGTCACCTTCCGTGCGCTGCCCTTCACCCCGCCGGTGAAGCTGTACCTCCTCAACGGCACGGAGGCGCTGATCGCGTACTACATGGTCACGCGCCGCGCCGAGGACGACGGGACCGGACCCCTGGACATGTACGACGTCCTGGGCACCGAATCCCTCCTCTTCTCCTTCGAGCAGCATGCCGCCAGCCGGGACGCGGCGTTCGTGGAGCAATCCCAGAAGTGGTTCGACGCCCTCTGGGAAACCATTACGACGGACCTGACACTCTCCTAGTGACTTCTGATACGACGCAGACTGATGCGGTGACATCTCAGACCGACAGCGAGACCGACGGACTGCGGGACCTGATCACACGTGCACGTGTCGTGCTCTGGGACTTCGACGGGCCGATCTGCCGGCTCTTCGCCGGGCACTCGGCGGAACGGGTGGCGAGCGATCTGGTGGACTGGCTGGAGGGCCGGGGCCTGCACGGTCTGCTGACCGAGCAGGAACGCGAGTCCCTGGACCCGCACGCCGTGCTGCGCGCGGTCGACCGGCGGCACCCCGGCAGCGACCTGGTCGCCGAGTTGGAGGAACGTCTCACCCATGAGGAACTCAAAGCAGCGTCCTCCGCCATGCCCACCGCCTACGCCGACCCGCTGATACGCACCTGGACGGCCGTGGGCTCCCGGCTGGCGATCACCTCCAACAACTCCCCCCGAGTGATCAGCAGATACCTGGGGGACCGGGACCTCATCGGATGCTTCACGCCGCACATCTACGGCCGTACCGAAGACCTCAGCCGCCTCAAGCCGGACCCGCACTGCCTGATCCGTGCCCTGCGCGCGGTGGGCTCGGCCCCCTCGGCCGCCCTGATGATCGGCGACACCCCCTCGGACCTGGAAGCCGCTCGCAGGGCCGATGTTCCGTTTCTCGGCTACGCGCGTAACCAGCCCAAGGCAAAGCTGCTGCGGGACGCCGGCGCCACACTCGTCGTCCGCTCCCTGCAACCCGTGCTGGATGCGGTGCGCGGTCAGGCCTGAGTCATCAGCAGCGCCAGCGCCACCGCGCCCCCGACCGCCAGACCGCTGTGCCGCGCACGGATGCCCACGCCGATCAGGAACAGCAGCCCCAGAGCCACCGCACCACCTGTCTCCTGCGCGAACAGGCCGCCGCCGACCCTGAGGAGCCCCCCAAGTGTGTGGTACAGAAGCATGCCCTCCACCTCCCCTCCGCCTGCCGTGAAGTGCTCAACTGCCAGTCCAATTGGACTGGTTGGCTGAGTAGGGTCTCCCCGGCCTGTCTGATCGGTTAACCAACCGGCGAATATGGACGACTGGTTGGCCGGAATTGGTGTGCTGATGGATGGCAAGCGGTACGGTCAACAGGTGGACGAGCGGCAGCACGGTACCGGCGAGGGCGGCGGCAGGGAGTTCCAGAAGGTCGCCGACGAGCTGCGGGCCCGGATGACCGACGGGAGGTACCCGCTGCGCTCCTTCCTGCCGTCCCAGCGCGACCTCGCCGAGGAGTTCGGCGTCTCCAGGGACACCGTCCAACGGGCGTTGCGCGAGCTGGCCGACGAGGGCTGGATCGAGTCCCGGCAGGGCAGTGGATCGCGGGTGGTCAAGGCACAGCGGATCCAGTCCTCGGCGGCCAAGGCGACCCGCTCGCGCGGCGGCGTGACCCTGGGCCCGCTCATCAGTGAGGCTTTCGAACAGCCCGAAGTGGCCCTGGACGTCTACACGTTGACCTCCGAGTCCCTGGACGCGCACATCCGGCTGCAGGCAGAGCGGATCCGCGGCGGCTTCATCGCACCCCGGCACATCGGTCTGCGCATGCTGCTGCCCGAGAGGGACCTTCCGCTGCCGTATCCGCGGGTCGAGGGCAACCCGGGCGACGTGCGCCTGCGGCAGCGCCTGAACGCCATCACCGACCGCCACACCGACTCCCTGCGCGGCGTACTGGAGGAGCTGCGGACGGAGAAGCTGGTGCCGTCCGTCGACGTGCAGATCCGGTACGCGCCCCTGACGCCTGCCTTCAAGCTGTACGTACTGAACGACGCCGAGGTGCTGCACGGGCCCTACGAGGTGGTGGAGCGTCAGCTGCTGCTGGACACGGGCGAGGAGGTCACCGCGCTGGACGTGCTGGGCCTCGGCGCCACGCTGACCCACCATGTGCAGGACGCGGATCCGAACTCATCGGGCTCGGTCTTCGTCACCAGCATGCGCGCGTGGTTCAGCTCGGTCTGGGAGCTGCTCGGTGCGGAGCCTGGCACAAGCGTGCGCTAGCATGCCCGGGTCGTGCGAGCAACCGCTCCCGTTCGCCCGTATGAGAAGGCGGACCGGCACGTCGAACGGCCGTCACGCAGACGAGTGGTACACCACCCATTGTGCTCACTTGAATCCGTGCTCCCGGCCGTGACGAGTGTGTACTGAGATCGAGCGATTGCCGTACCCGTCCATCCTGTGCAAATGACCCCGGAGCGGCCAGTGGGCGCACCTCCTGTTCCTCGAACCGTCTTCGGGGAGCGCTCGGCCGTCGATGCGCCCGACGCGGTCCTGCGGGAGTTCGTGGCGAGCGCCGAGGCGCACGGCCGTCTGAGCAGCGGGCACCACAACCGCAACCACCTGGTGTCGCTGCCGGAGCATGTGGCAGGCCTGCTGGGCCGGGAACCCGGCACCCGCGTGACCGTACGGATCCGGCGCCGCGACGCGCTGCCCGTGGTGATCCGGACCTGGCAGGACGAGGCACGGATCCTGCGTGCCGTCGGGAGCGTGCTGCCCCACGTACCGCAGTGCCTGGCCAAGGGCGACGGCTTCGAGATCCACAGCTACGCGGACGGCGTGCCCCTCTCCAGCGTCTGCGACAACGGCAAGCCCGTCGATCCGCTGCTCATAAGAGCGCTGACCGAACTGCTCGCCCAGATGACGCGGGTGCGCCGACGGGCCATGCCCCCCCTCCCGCCACGGTGGCCCGGCAACGGATCGGACCGCCGGGACTTCCTCCGGACCCTGGCACTGCTCGCGGACCGGCAGATCCGGCAGCCCAATTGGACTGCCTTCGGTGGACTGTTCACGGCGCTCGGCATCCCGGAGGACGCGCTGATCCGACTGGGCGGGCGGGTGCCGGCCATGGCACGGCGGCCGTACAGCCTGCTCCACGCGGACCTGCACCGGGACAACCTGATCGTGACGTACGACGGTCATCCGCCCCTCATCTGCGTCGACTGGGAACTGGCGACCTACGGCGATCCCCTGCACGACCTCGCGACCCACCTCGTACGCATGCGGTATCCGGCCTTCCAGTGGAACGAGGTGATCGACGCGTGGGCGGTCGCGATGGGGCGGACCTGCCCGGCGGCCGTCAACGGTCTGGCCAAGGATCTGCGCCACTACCTCGACTTCGAGCGCGCGCAGTCCGTCTACCCGGACGTGATGCGGGCCGCGAAGGCCCTGGAGGGCTCGCTCGACCAGAAGAGCCTCGACGAGGCCTCGGCGGCCGTGCACAGCGCGCTCGTGGCGGCGGAGGAGCCCCTCGGGCTCAGCGCCGTGCCGAGCCTGGAGGACATCGCGTCGATCCTCTACCGGTGGCGTGCCTCACGGACCCCGGCAGGCGCTCCCGGCCGGGTGCCCCACGTCGTCGAGTGGGAGCCGGACCCGCGCATGCCGGTGCGCACGGACTTTCCGCCGCGGGCCGTGACCGAGGCCCTGCGTGAGGAGGGCGCGGCACCGGCTTCCCGGGTGTTCAAGGGCACCGCGCACCTCAACTCCGTGGTCTGGGTGCAGGGCGTCGACTTCCCCGTGGTGGTGCGCCGCAAGGTGGTGAACGTGTGCCGACGGGAGCCCAGCTACCTCAGCGAGCACGCCGTGCTCCGCGCCATCGAGCGGTCCGGGGCCGAGGTGGCGGCGCCGAGGGCACTCGCGCTCGGCAGGAGCTACCGAGGAGAGCCGTTCGCCATCCACACCTATGTCGGGCCCTACGCCGGCTCCGGTGACCTCGTCCCCCCGCCTCAGCACCCCGTGGACGGCCTGCGGCCGTACGAGGCGGACCGGCTGGCCGACCAGCTCTGCGCGCTGACCCGCGTGGACTACACCGAGGTCGACCGGACCGCCGGCGAGGGAGGGTTCCACGCCTGGCTGTGCGATCAGCTCGTCGCCCTGGTCTGTGACCTGCCGAAGGAGTCGCAGCAGCTGGCCAGGGAGCTCGGCCTGCCCGAGGCCTACCGACTGCGGGAGATCCTGTCCCGCAACCGGGTGACCCATCGCAAGCCCACGCTGCTGCACGGTGACCTCAACCCGTGGAACCTGGTACGCCGGAACGACGACCTGGCACTGACGATCATCGACTGGGAGATGGCCCTGGTCGGCGATCCCCTCTACGACCTGGTCCGGCACATGCACCTCACCCCGACCCGCCCGGAGATCCGGGAACGCATGTTCCAGTGCTGGGAGAGCCGGCTGCCCGTCGAGTACACCCGTGACTGGCGTAAGGACTGGCCGGTCTACCGGTGGATCGAGATCGTACGGTCGGCGTACGTCGACCTCGACCGCCTGGTGACCGGCGCCAGCCTGGACGCCCCCAACGTCCGCCGGGCCGTGGACTCGTACGCGATGACCCTGGAGGCGGCCACCGCCTCACTGGGCCTGCCCCTCCGGGTGGCGGCCAACCCCTATCTCGCCCGCGCCCTGTCCTGACGGGCGCCTGCGGCGTGCCGCGCAGGCGCCCGCCGTAGGTCAGGCGGCGGCGTCGAGGAGGGGGATCAACTGCTCCTCCTCGTACGCCAGATGCGCCTCCAGCTCGGCCGTGAGGCGTTCGACCTCGGTGCGTGCGACGGCCGGGTCCTCCGCCGCGACCGCCCGGCGCAGGTCCTCGACCAGCTCGGAGATCCGCTCGTGCTCCTCGCGCAGCCGTTCCAGCACAGGGGCGGACGCGGGATGGCGGTCGGCCAGGAACGGGAACAGGCCGATGTCCTCGCCGGTGTGGTGGTTGTGCAGACCGTGGCAGAAGGTGAGGCAGTTGACGCGCAGCTGTGCGCCGAGCTGCGGGCTGTTGCCGTCCGTGGCCCTCATCTCCTGACGGATCAGGGCGAGTTCCCGGCGGAAGGCGTCGTGGACGACCTTGATCGCCTCGCCCATGGAACCGGCGTTGATGTTCGGGGGACCGTCGCCGGCGATCTCGTACAGCGCCACGACCGGTATCACCCGCCGCGTCTTCTCCTGATACGCCGCCCAGCCCGGGTCCGCCTCGACGGCCCGCGCGAAGGCATGGTCGCGCTCCTCGCCCGTCAGCACCACGGCCCGCGCCTGGTAGGTGAACGCACCGCTCTCCACGGTGACTTCGGGGTGGGCGACCAGGTTGTGGTACCAGGCGGGGTGCCGGTGCGCGCCGCCGGCGGAGGCGATGACCAGGATGCGTTCGCCGCCGTCGGGAAGGTAGCCGACAGGGGTGGTGTGCGGGGCGCCCGAGCGGGCCCCCGTGGTTGTCAGGAGGATGAGCCGGGCGCCCTCGAAGTGGCCGCCGACGCGGCCCTGGTGGGCGCGGAACTCCTCGATGACCTGTTGGTTGAAGTCGTTGATGGTGTCGTTGGGCATTCGCTTCCTTCTGTGTTCTTTCTCCGTCGTCGGTCTTCTGGGACGTATGCGCAGAGGCACCCATGGAGGACGTATGCGCAGAGAAAGAACGGCGGGCTCCTCGCCCGCCCCGACCTCACTCGGAGGCCGGGCACCCAACTCGCTCACGGCACTTGGCCGCAAACCCGGCAGTCATGGGGGAACAGTAGCGTAGGACGTGATGCTCCTCTTCCTGGATATCGACGGGACGTTGCTCCCGTTCGGGGCGGTGGACCCGTACCCGGCGTATGAGACACCCTTCGAGCTGACCGCCGAGGCCGCCGCGCACCCCCTGCTGGCCAGGATCGACCCGGCGCTCGGGCCCCGGCTGCTGACCCTGGGGTGCGAGCTGGTGTGGGCCACGACGTGGCTCGACGACGCAAACGCGTGCGTGGCCCCGTGGCTCGGCCTGCCGCCGCTGCCGGTGGTGCACTGGGCGGACGAGGCGGAGGGGCCGGGCCCGCTGCACTGGAAGACGCGGACCGTCGCCGCGTGGGCGGCCGGCCGGCCCTTCGTCTGGCTGGACGACGAGATCACCGCCGCCGACCGGGACTGGGTGGCCGCCCACCATGTCGAACGGGCGCTGCTGCACCGCGTCGACCACCGGTACGGGCTGACCGACGCGGACTTCGGGGTGGTGGAGGGGTGGCTGGGCCGCCGCTGACAGCGGTTCGCTCAGCGTCGGCCGAGCAGCTCCGTGACGCGGATGTACCCGTCCGTTCCGTGGCCCAGGCCGATCACCCGGCGGGCCTGGCCCTCGGCCGCGCGCATCACGCCGGCATCGATGCCGTGGGCCTCGGAGGCCTGGATGACGTGGGCCATGGTGGACACCGCGGAGGTGATCGGGTTGAGCTCGCCGGAGTACGTGCCGTCGTCGGCGTCGCCCGCGAACTCCGCGAAGAGCGGCGGCAGGATCGCGCCGATGCCCTGCGCGAAGGGGGCCAGCTCCCGCCCGGTGATGCCCTCGGCCCGGGCGATCGCCAGGGCGTGGGCGTAGCCCGCCATCGCCGTCCAGAAGATGTCGAGCAGCGCGATGTCGTACGCCGCGGCCCGGCCGATGTCCTCGCCGAGGTGGGTGTGGGTGCCGCCGAGGGCGTCCAGTACCGGCCGGTGTGCCCGGTACAGCTCCTCGGGTCCGCTGTGCAGGAACACCGCGTCGGGCGTGCCGATGGTGGTGGTGGGCGTCATGATCGCGCCGTCCAGGTAGCGGATGCCGTGCCGAGCCGCCCATTCGCCCGTGTCGCGGGCGCGGTCCGGGGTGTCGGCGCTGAGATTGACGACGGTACGTCCCTTGAGTGCGGCGGCGACGGGGTCGCGGCGCAGGATGGCGTCCGCCGCGTCGTAGTTCACCACGCAGACCACGATCAGCT
Source organism: Streptomyces sp. KR55 (assembly GCF_052245645.1). Lineage (NCBI taxonomy): Bacteria > Bacillati > Actinomycetota > Actinomycetes > Kitasatosporales > Streptomycetaceae > Streptomyces > Streptomyces sp. KR55. The sequence goes on from NZ_JBQQCE010000004.1 coordinate 12,151, forward strand.
CGCTCGCGGCGGCCGCCTCTTCCGCAGACTGCGCCGTGATCGCCCCGCGGGTGACGAGTTCGCCGTCCCGGCCGGGGGTGCGGTTCCAGACCGTGGTCCGCAGCCCCGCGTCCAGGAAGGCACCGGCCAGGGCCCGGCCCATCGGGCCCAGTCCGAGGACGGTGACGGCAGACTGGTCTGTGTACGTGGACATGATGAGACTCCTCTTGAGCTTGCGATGTGAACATGCGACTTGTGACGCGAACGTGCAAATGACATTGCCGACATTCCATGCTGACTGGAACGACATCGACATTTCGTGATGGTCAGGACGATGAGGACGATGATGATGCGTAGCCGTGCCCGTGACCTGAACGTCTGCGGAGTGACCGCCGCGATCGTCGTGATCGACGGCAAGTGGAAGACCGCCCTGCTCTGGCTCCTGGAGTCGGGGCCCCATCGCCCCGCCGAACTGCGCCGGAAGCTGCCGGGCCTCAGCGAGAAGGTGCTGACTCAGGCACTGCGGGAGATGGAGACGGACGGGCTGGTGCACCGGGAGGTGCACGACGTGCTGCCCCTGAAGACCGTCTACTCCCTGACCGACTTCGGCCGTGACCTCGCCGAGGCCCTGGCGCCCCTGTCCGACTGGGGCCACCGCCGCCTGGAGAAACTCGCCGAAACCGAAACCCGCACCGGGGCTGAAACCGAGATCGAAACCGAGGCCGCCCGGTCGGCCTCCTGACTCACCACCCTCTCCTCACTCTCCGGCGGCCCTCCGGCCACCTGCGACCAGCCTCTCCCCAGGGTCCGGCGCTGCCAAGTACGCACAAAAAAGTGGGTATTCCGTCGTGCTGACCCGCTTTCCTTGATCTCAAGCGGAGTTGAGGTTCTAGCGTGCCCTGGGCGTGATCAACGGATGGCGACAGGAAGAGATGACGATGATCCTCGTGACCGGCGCAACTGGGAATATCGGAAGTGCTCTGCTGAGGGAGTTGCACCTGTCCGGTGCCGCACCTGTGCGAGGCCTGACTCGTGCTTCGGGACAGGTCTCGTTCCCTGAGGGGATCGAAGCCGTTGAGGGCGATCTTGCGCAGGCAGGTTCACTGAAGGCCGCGCTGGAGGGAGTGCGTTCGCTGTTCCTGCTGTCGGGCATGGGTGCCGAAGCGGATGTCCTCGCGGCTGCCCGGCAGGCAGGCGTGGAGCATGTGGTGCTCGTGTCGTCGATCACGGTCCAGACTCATCCACACCTGCCCGCGGCCGGCGAGAACCTGGCCGTCGAGCGGTTACTCAAGGACAGTGGCATGGCCTGGACAATCCTGCGGCCGACGCAGTTCGCCTCGAACACCCTGTGGTGGGCGCAGTCGATTCGAGAGCTGGGCGTGGTCCGAGCGCCGTATGCAGACATCGGGCTTCCCACCATCCACCCTGCGGACATCGCGGCGGTGGCTCGTGTGGCGCTGACCGAGCCGGGCCACAGGGGGCGAACGTATGCACTGACCGGGCCGGAATGCATCACGGTCCGACGGCAGGTCGCGGCCATTGCCGCGGTTCTGGGGCGGGAGGTTTCCTTCGTTGAGATCAACCGGGAGGAGGCCCACCGGCAGATGGCTTCCTTCATGGGTGGCGAGACTGCGGATGCGGTCCTCGATCTGATGGGTGGGGACGTCAATGACGAGTTGCTGAAGGTGCGCGACACCGTTCACGGGGTCACCGGCTCCCCGGTCAGATCGTTCCAGCAGTGGGCGTCGGACAATGGTGCCGCCTTCCGCTGAGACCGCATGTTCACCGGGACAGGACAGCAACCCGCGCGGGCAGTCACTGTCCTGTCTCAACGGCATCGCCACCGCTCCCGGGCTGTGATCGACCAGCCCCCTCGTGTGATCTTGCTGCTGGTGTCCTGCCCCGCAAGTTCGTTGGTTCTTAACTGACTTACGGTGCGGCGCTTGAGAATTCGTACGCCGCCCAGTCGGTGAGCGTGCGATAGCCGAGGCGCTGGTAGAGGGCGTTGCTGGTGAGGTTGGACAGGTCCGCGAACAGGACGACGTCCCTCGCGCCCGCGGCCAGCGCGGCCCGGCTCACCTCCGCCGTCACGGCGCCCGCGTAGCCGCGACCGCGCAGGTGGGCCGGGGTGTAGACGATGTCCACCTGGACCTGGCCTCCGATCATCGGGTTCATGCCCGCGATGGAGACGGGGGTGCCGTCCGGGGTCTCCCAGAGCGTGTAGCGCTTGTCGGCGAAGCAGGTGTCGGCCCACGTGTCGGCGTCGATGGAGACGTCTTCCCCGACGGCCTTGGCGAACTCGCCGCACCAGAACATGACTTGCTCAAGGTCCTGCTCGCCCAGGACGCGGCCCCGGCCCGCCGGCATCGGCTCCGGTGGGATGAGCGTGCCGAGGCGGTACAGACGGAGCCGCGTGTCGCGGAGTTTCGGCGTCGTGCCGGTGTGCCGCTGCCAGGCCTCGGCGAAAGCGGTGGCGGTGCTGTGGTCCGCGCTGACGGAGGGAAGGGAGTGCCCGAGGGCGGCCAGGCGGGCGGCGAGGGTGTCGGCCTGCTCAGGCGTGAGTGGGGAGAGGCCGACACCACGGGGCGGGAGGCGGTAGAAGGTGGCGTGGACCTCGCCTGCTCGCTCCAGCACGCCGAAGACGGGGGCTTCGGTGCCGAACGCCTCCGCCCCACGCGCTCGCACTCTCTCGGCCCAGGTCAGCTGCATGACGTGCGGGCCGGGCCGCGAGCGCAGGAAGTCTCCGGCTCGGACGAGAAAGTCGTCGACGTCTTCGGTGAGGTGCCAGTCATCCGGTCGCATGCTTCATGATCCCCGTGCTGTGGGTGTGCCCTGTGGTTTTCCGCCAGGGCGAGGCCGCAGGACTTCCTCCGGGACCCGTTCACTCCACCGGGCAGATCAAGTGGGAAACCCTGGATGCACCGGGAACGGACAGTCGTGGAGGAGTGGCTTGGCGGCTGAGACTGAGCACGGTAGGTGTCGTCATCTTCCCGTCCCGACCTGGCCTTTCGTGAAGCTCTGAGCGCGACATCTGTCGCCGAATTCGCATCGTTCCTGACGTGATCCGCGCTCTTTGCATGCAAGTTGTCGTCAACTTCGAAGATCGCCCCTCCCAGGGGAGCCGTACGGCTTCCCTGGGAGCATGAGCGATACCCGGCGCCCTTTGTGGTCCCACCGCTGTACGTGGACGGACCTGCTGGTCCCGGTCGCGCTGGACGCGGGGCGGGGTGGCTTGGACATCTCCGATGGCTGGCCGGACCGGTGGACGGCGACGTGGAAGTACGCCGGGGGCGAGATCACGGGCCCGGTCCGACACCTGGGGCAGGTGCCGGTGGCGAGCCGCGGGCCGATGCGGGGGTTCACCTGGCGGCGGGAGCAGCGGCACAGGCCCGGTCTGGAGTCACTGGTGTCGACGAGGCGCCTGCACGGTTTCGAGAGCCTCGAAGAGGACCAGCTGCTCGTGGCCTTGGACTTCGCCGGTGACCTGGTCGAGGTGCTGTCGCAGCCGCTGCGTATCCGGTTCCGTACGGCGGAGAAGTGGCGCAGCCACACGCCGGACTTCTTCGCGGTCACGCGGGCGGGGACCTGGTTGATCGACGTGCGCCCCGAGACTTGATCGAGCCGGAGGACCTGGAGTCGTTCGCGGCCGCCGAGGAAGTGGCGCTTGTCTGCGGATGGCACTACGCGGTCGCGGCCGAGTGGCGCCCACATGTGCGGTTCACGCTCAGTGCGTTCTACGGGAAGCGTCGTCCGACGCGAGACGTGCTCGGGGTGCAGCCCGATCTGCTTGCCCAGGCCGAAGCGGGCGTGACGTTCGGGGAGTTGGCGGCCGAACAGACGTACTGGCCGGTGGCGCGGGCGCAGTTGCTGCACCTGCTCTGGCACCGCAGGCTCGGGCTCGACCTTGCTCAGCCGTTGACGGACAGGTCGCGGGTGGTGCTGGCAGGAGGCGTCTCATGATGGGGGCGGCGGCGCTGGATCTCTCGCCTGGCGCGGGCGTGGTGCTCGACGAGGTGGAGTGGCTGGTCGAGAGGCAGGAGCCGCATCTGGGGCGGGTCCAGCTCGTCCGCGGGGACGGCGAGCGCCAGCGGGTGAGCTTCCGTTTCCTGGTCAATCATCCGCAGTGTCGGCCGTCGTCGCGTACGGCGGCGGAAGGCGCCAACCGAGGGCGGCAGCCGGCTTCGTGGAGTGATGTGAAGCCGGAGAAGCGGCCCTTGATGGAACAGCGCTTCGCGCATCTGATGGAGGTCAACTGCGGTTTCCGCAGCGGTGACCCGTTCCGTCCCGAGCCGGGGGAGCCGCGCCCCGAGTACGACCCGGACCGTACGACGCTGGGTGAGCGGAGGGCGGCGAAGGTCGCTGAGCTGGCGGTGCTGCGGCCCGAGGAGGCCAAGCTGCTCCTGGGCGTCGCGACCGTCGGGGTGCGCACGCTGGAGCGGTGGGAGAAGCGCCGTAGGAAGTACGGGATCGTGGGCTGCGCCGATCACCGGTGGCTGCGGGCGAGCGGGGGACACCCGAGCGTCAGCGAGGAGGTCCGCGAGGCGATCTTCGCGGTCAGGGCGGAGACGCAGCAACATCGCTCCCGAGTGAGCGCGCGGACTCGCGAGGTCATGATCCGGCGCTATGTGAGGGAGACCTTCGAGAAGGAAGACGGGAAGGAGGACGGTAAGGGCGAGAAGCCCCAGGGCAAGAAGATCGAGGTCCCCAGCTATCACACGCTGCTGCGGGTGTGGAAGGAGTGGTTCGGGCCGGGCGGTGCCCGGCCGAAGTACGAGCGCTCGGCCGAACTGCCCACCAAGAACGGGCATGTGCTGGTGACCCGCCCCGGGCAGGTTGTTGCGCTGGACACGACGATTCTGCCGGTAATGGTCCGCGAGAACGTCTTCGGCGACCCGGTCACCGTCCACCTCACCCTGGCACTGGACGTCTACACCCACTCCATCTGCGCGTTCCGGCTGACCCTGGTGTCCGACTCCTCGGTGGACGTCGCGATGGTGCTGCGCGATGTCATGCTGCCTCTGCCCATGAGGGAGGAGTGGGGCGAGGACATGGAGTGGCCCTATCCGGGGCTGCCGGCGGCCATGGTCTCGGAGTTCGCCGGGTACGAGGTGGCCGGGCTGCCGTTCTTCACCCCCGAGACCGTCACCTCCGACCACGGTTCGGTCTACCGCAACCACCACCTGGTGGACGTCCAGGAGGCGATGGGCTGCCGGATCCTGCCGGCACGCGTGCTGCGCCCGCAGGACAAGGCCGCGGTGGAGCGCGTCTTCGGTGGTATCCGCTCGCTGGTGTTCGAGAAGCTGCCCGGCTACACGGGAGTTGACGTCGCCGACCGTGGCGCCGACCCGGAGGGCGACGCGGTGCTCACGATGGCCCAGATGGAGCACTTCATCGCGACCTGGGTCGTGAAGGCCTGGCAGAACCGCAGGCTCGGCGAATTCGCACCCTGCTGGGATCCGGGCGGTAACCACAGCCCCAACACCCTGTTCGCCGCCTCCTTCGCCCAGGAGGGCTTCGACCTGGACATCCCGTCCCCGGAGACGTACTACCGCTTCCTGCCCGAGCACCATGTGAAGCGGATCTACCGGCGGGGCGTCAAGGTCAAGGGACTCTGGTACGACGCCGAGCTGCTGCACACGCCCGAGAGGAACTCCACACGCGGCGGCCGCTACAAGAAGCAGTGGGTCATCCACCGCGAACCCCGCGACCGGCGGGTGGTGTACTTCCGGGATCCCGACACCCACGAGTGGCACGAACTGCGCTGGACGGGCCTGCCGCCGAAGGGCGAGATGCCGGCGTTCGGGGACGCCCGGGTCGAGGAACTCCTCACCCGGGTACGGGAAGCAGGTCTCAAGCCGCGCTCCGACGCCGACCTCGTCCCCATCCTCCTGGAGATGCTGGGGGCCGTCGACCCGGTCGAGAACTGGCCGTCCCAGCTGACCAAGTCCCAGCGGGTGCAGCACGCACGCGAGATCACCCAGGCCAAGGCAGCCGCCGCGGATCGGCCGAAACAGCTGGCCAAGCCGGACGAGCCACCGCGCCTGGCCGCCGTCGGCGCACCGGATGCGGAGCCGCCCTGGCGGGAGCGGGCCCGGGAGGCCACCGAGAGCCTGGATGCTCACCGGCGTCAGCGGCGGGAGGCCGCCACGTCCTCGCGGCAACCGTCGGCGCCTGCCCCGCTGGGATCGAGCCGCCGTGGCCGCAATCTCTTCGTCATCGCCGACGACGATGACGGCCCCGGCGACCCGGCCCCGCAGCCGACAGAGGAGACGTGAGATGAGCAACCTGCGCCCGGAGCCGCCGAACGCTGTCGTGCCGTTCCTGCGCTTCGGCCCCAGGCCGGACCGGACCCGGCATGAGGGCTGGCAGGAGTTCCGCCGGACACGGGATCTGTTCGTGCCGGTCAGGAAGATGTCCCTGGCCGAGTACCGGCGGATGAGCCCGCGCAAGAAGTCGCTGTACGACCTGCACCGCGCGGCCACGCACGTGAACATGCAGATGCTGGACACCCCGATGAGCGAGGTGGTCACTACGCTGATGCGCTCACGGATCCAGAACAACGCGATGCGCATCGGCCCGAGCACCCTGGACGGGCTGATGATCAACGGCGGCGGCTACCAGGGCAAGACGGAGACCGCCTGCCGCACCGCCGCCGAGTTCGAGGACACCTGGCGCGACCTGTACGAGCAGTACCCCGAGTGCTACCTCGACCCGATGCCCGGCACCCGGGACCTGATCGCACCGGTCGCCTACTGCCAGACCCCGGTGAAGGCCACCCCGATCGGCCTGTGCGAGGCGATCCTCGATTACTACGGCGCCCCGTACGGCAGAAACCTGCGCGGCATGATCCGCAACGTCCGCGAATCGATCAAGGCGCATGCCACCACAGTCCTGATCATCGACGACATCACCCGCCTGAAGATGCACCGCGAAGACGACCAGGACACCCTCGACCTGATCCGCAGCCTGATGGACCTGGACGTCACGCTCGTCCTCATCGGCGTGAACATCCCCCGCTCCGGCCTGCTCAGGGAGGGCTGGCACGACCCCCGCACCAACCAGTGGGTCTACGCCCCGCTGAAGAAGGGCAAGAGCTACAACCCCGACGCCTCCACCCAGACCGAGCGCCGCTTCGACATCGTCACCCTCGACGCCTTCGACTACAGCAGCGACGCGCGCACCGGCGCCTTCATCGACCACCTCATCGGTATCGAGAACGAGATCCGACTCTTCAACGCCGGCCCTGGCACGCTCTCCGAAGGCCGGATGCCCGAGTACCTCTACCGCCGCACCCACGGCATCGTCGGTCTCCTGCGGCGCCTGGTCGAGGACGGACTGACCAAGGCCATGGAGAGCGGCCTGGAGGACCTGACCATCGACCTCCTCGACGAGATCACCATCAACCTGGGCAACATCCCCGGCAAGGACGGCGTACGGGATGCTGAAGCCGGCGAGATCCCCGACGTCGACACCTCCCCGCAACCGGAGCAGAAACCGACTCCGAAGACCGCCAAGGCCCGGAAGGGACGCAACACGGTCCTGGACGACCGCGGCACCCCTCCGGCGGCCGAGGCATGACCCCACGTCCTCTGCCCCGCACGCTCGTCCCCCTCGAGGACGAGTCGCTGGTGGGGCTCATCCTGCGTCTCGCCCACCACACCGGGAGCACGCCCGCAGCCATCGCCGTCCGCATGGGCCTCACGGACCGCCGCGGAATCCACGTCCCGGCAGGCTCACTGCTTACCCTCTCCCCCGCACAGACTCGCCGAAGCAGCGCACGTGGCAGGCTTGTCGGTCCCCGAGATGGAGAACCTCCTGCTGGCGCCCCTCGGCGAGCGTTACGGACCGCTCAGCCAGCAGCACGCGCCGTGGTACGGACCTCAACTCCTCACCAAGCCCAGGCGATGGGTCCACTTGCGCAGCACCCACTTCTGCGAGCGCTGCGTGGCCGGGAAGGACAGCCCTCTGGGCGCCAGGCTCGGTGGGCCGTGGAAGCGGCACTGGCACCTGCCGGTCGTCTTCGCCTGCGTCGAGCGCTGCCGCATGCTCCGCCGCTGCTGCCCCCGCTGCCGACGCCCCGCCCACGCCGCGCAGCAGGGACTCATCGCGCACGCCACTCACGAAGACCTGCACCCCATCCAGTGCCGCGCCAGGTCCATGTGGGAGACCAACCGCAAGGGCAAGGTGTGCGGCGCCGACATGACCGACAGATTGCGCGACCGCGGCATCTCGCAGGACCTTGCCACCCGGGAGGGGATCATCGAAGCCCAGAGGCGTATCAACGCGCTCCTGTCCACCAGCGGGCCAGCAACGACTGCGAGCTGTGGGGAGCTCGTCTCCGTGGCCCAGTACTTCATGGACCTGCGGGCTGTCACTGTATTGATCTACGCGTCCTGGCCGCTGGCACGACCTCTGGCGACAACGGACGTGCTGGCCAGAGCCGTTGAGCGCGACGCAGAGCGCCGCCATCGAAGCTCCCACGAACTCCGCAGCCGGGCCAAGAGCTCGCAGGCGGGTGACTACTTTCTCGCGCCTCCTGCCACGGGACTCGCGGCCGGTGGCGTTCTGGGCGTCGCGGAGCGGCTCCTCAAAGCCGCGGACAACTCGCAGGAGCGCGCCGGGCTTGCTGACTTCTACCGGCAGGCAGTGGAAGGCCGCGCCGCGCTCGGTCGGCAGCTCGTGGCAGGTCTCGGGGCGTCTCCGTCTCTGAGCCGCACCCTCGGGCTGATTCCGCGCTCGCGTACGGGCAGTCCGCGCAGCGTGTCACAGACGCCGGCAACGGAAGCGGGGTGAGCACGGCGTGCGCCCGCTTCCCCGCAGCCTCGACCCGCTCGACGACGAGACCCTGATCGGCTTCATCCTCCGCCTCGCCTATCGCAACGGCACGGCACCGGCCCAAGTCGCCGCCAGGATGGGATTGTTGGACGAGGGGAGTGGCAGCGCCGTCATCGTTTCGCCCTGGCTTCTTGCGGACATGGACAAGCCGCGCCTTGTGCGGGTGGCCCGCGCGGCACAGCTGACCGTGGCGGAGGCCGGCACGTTGTTGCTCGCCTCGCTGGGGCAGCGATATGGCCTCCTCAGCCGCCGCTACGGGGAATGGAAGGACCCCCGACAGCTCGCCCGGCCCAACCGTTGGGTCTTCATGCGCACCTCTCCGTACTGCCCGCAGTGTCTTGCGGGCTGCGACGCCCCGTCGGCACAGGCGTATGGGGGTGCCTGGAGGCGGGCCTGGCGGCTGCCCGTGGTCTTCGCATGCCTGCGGCACCAGCAGCTCCTCCGCCGCGTCTGCCCCACGTGCCGGGCCCCGGGGCAGTTCGCGCCCACGGGACTGATCACGCGTCCGGGCACGGGAGAGCTCCATCCAGCCCAGTGCCGATCGGCCGCTGCCCCGCGCACTGGCAGAGCGCGGCCATCCGTCTGCGGGAGCGACCTCTCACGCGCCCGCCCTGTCCGTACACCAGGCGACGCCGATTCGGTCACCGCGCTCTTGGACCTCCAGCGACGTCTCGATGCGCTGCTATCGGCCGACGGGCCGCAGAGCGTCAACAGCTGCGGCCAAATGACCCCGGTCGCCCGGTACTTCACGGACTTGCGCATCATGGCCACCTTGATCCTCGCCTCCTGGCCGGAAGCCAGCCCCTATGCCGCGACCCCCGCCCTGGCGCAGGCGATCGGCCGGGAAGCCGAGCAGCGGCTGCGCGACAGCCGCCGTCGGACATCAGCGGCATCGAAGAGACCGTACGGAATCAGTTCTCTTTTCGCCCCGCTGGAGTCCTCTCTCACGACGGGTGCCGTGCTGGGGATCGCGGAGCAACTGCTCGATGCCCGCGATAAGCGGTGGACCCGGCTGGCCGTGGGCCCGCTCCTCCGCGCGACCCTGGCGCTCAACAAGGACGCCTTCCAGGACCTTGTCAGCCTTCCCGGTGCGTCCATGGCGCTGCACGAGGTGTTTGGTGTGGTGATGGAGGCACCGCCCCCTGAGATTCCCATCCGCGGCCCGCGAAACGGCTGACGATGCGCCCCCTGCCACGCAGCCTCGACCCGCTGCCCGACGAGACCCTCACCGGATTCGTCCTGCGTCTCGCCCACCGCTTGGGCACGACACCTGCAGAGATCGTCCACCGCACAGGCCTGTCGTCCGGCCCCGGCCTGCCCACACGCCTGCCCCTGAGCTTCCAGCACCACTTGGACGATGTTCACCTCACGGGCTTCGCCCGCGCCACGCACCTCAGTCCCGCCGAGGTCAACGGCATGCTCCTCGCCCCGCTCGGACAGCGATACGGGCCACTGAACCCCGCCTTCACCCCACGCAACACCCCGGCCCGAATGATCTACGACAACCCGTGGGTGCTGACCCGCTCCACGCGATACTGCCCGCCCTGTCTCGCAGGCAACGGGACCGCAGTTCAGGACCGCCACGGAGGCCCCTGGAAACGGCTGTGGCGCCTCCCCGTGAACTTTCTCTGCGTCCGACACCAGCGACTCCTCGCTCACCGATGCCCCCGCTGCGGAGAACCCGCGCAGGCCGCCCGCACGACAAGCGTCATCGCGCGCCTGTCGGACGATGCTCTGGACCCGTGGCAATGCCGGTCGGCTGAGGCGCGTTCGGCACCGGCCGAGCATCCCGCACATGCCTGCGGAGCCGACCTGACCCGGGAGAGCGCCCCCGCCGGGGAACTCGATTCGGCCACTATGGCCGCGCTCGTCCAAGTGCAACGACACCTTGCGGGCTTGCTCGCTGCGGGAGGCCCCGAGAGCACGACGAGCGCGGGGGCGCCGGTCCCCGTCGCCCACTACTTCGCCGATCTGCGCGCGACGGTCGCCATGATCTTCCGGACCTGGCCCGAAGCCCGCCCGTACGCAGGCACATCGTTCCTGGCCGCCGTGCTCGACGCCGAGCATGCTTCCCGCACCGCGCAGGCCCAGCCCCTGCTCAACACCGCCGGGAAGAAGAAGACCTCCAAGCCCTACACCGCGCCGCCGACCGACTCCCTGGCCACGGGCGCGGTTCTGCAGATCGCGACGCGGTTGCTCCGAGCTGCGGATCCCTGCGAAGCGCGAGAGTCGATGACCCCGCTCGTTCACAGACTTCGCGATGCCGACCGTGCGCTCAGCGTCTACTTGTGCCGCGCTGCCTGGATCTCAACGCCCATGAGGACTGCGGTCGGCGACTGCTGAAACGCGGCTGACGTCATGCCCCACGAGCAGTCGGCGCTCTCCACGGTGATGCCGAGTACCTGGGCGACGGGCGGCGGCACGATCTCGCCGGCTGCCAGGCCTTGCAAGTACTGCAGGCCCGTCAGTTCCCCTTTGAAGGCGAAGAGCGGCCCTGGTTCCCTCCAGGACAGGATGGTGGAACGTTCCGTGTCGGTGTTCTGCTGAGTCATGCCGCCCCCTTGATCGAAGTCGGACCAAGTGCGCTTCGAATATCGAAGCACTGTCGCAGGCTGGACACTACCGATTCGAAATCCGAAGCAGAAGGATTGGCGAAGGTTTCGCGCCTGCCCCCGGCGCTCGGCCGAGCCACGGCAACCTCGTGACCCGGCGGTCCCGCCCCGCCTCCGATCCGAGGCGGGGCGTCAGTCCGCGGAGCCCCTCTCCGGCGCCCCGTCGCCCACGGTGTCCGGATGTGAGACGCGGCTGGCGGACTGGTCGTCGGTGTGGTCCGCCCCTTGCGGGTCGATCGTGGCCGCCCAGCGTTCCGCCCAGCGGGCGAGGGGGTTCAGGGCGTGGCGCGCCTCCTGTCCCAGCGGTGTGAGCTCGTAGCGGCTATCCGGTAGTTGGTGAATCACCTGGGCATCCAGCAGTTCGGTCAGGCGCTGCCGCATCACGCTGGAGGACATGTCGTCGCACCGCTTCTGCAAGGGGCGGAATCCAAGCGGACCCGCGCGAAGCTCCCACAGGATGCGCAGACTCCACCGCCGCCCGAACAGATCGAGTGCGGCCATGAGGGGGCGGCCGGTGGTCGAGCCGCGAACAGGACTGCCAGGTCTGGGTTTTGCCATGTCGGGATGTCCAGCTCTCCAGGGTTGATGCTTCGAATTCCGACACGCTAGCATCGGTGACCGCTTCGGAAATCGAAACGGAGGAGGCTGTTGTGGCACCTGCCCTGACGACCTGGGTGAGAGGCGTTCCTGAAGGCCCGAGTCGACGGAGGCGAGACCGGCTGGGAGGACCGGTACATGCGCATGGTGCCCCGAGTTCGACGTCGGCGCCGAGTCGCACGGACGGCTCACCCGGAACCTGTTCGTGGCGGGGGGACGGGTGACCGGCACGCGGGAGATCGAGTACAGGATCCACCAGGTCCTGCAAACCGGCCCAGCGGAACTTCAGTGCTGCCTCGTCAGCGGTTGCCGCCACCAAGCCAACGTCCACTCAGAGCTGGAGACCAGATGACCACGACCGAGTTTCCCTCGGCGGCAGCACGGGCCGCCGCCGCTGCCGCCCTGGCCGAGGACGCGTCAGGGAAGGACATCACCACCGAGTGGAGCGTTCCCGAGGACCTGGCGGCCACGGCCGAGATCCGCACCCGGCAAAGCGGCATCGCCGCCGGCCTCCCCGTGGTCGCCGAGGTCTTCGCGCAGGTCGACCCCGAGGTCAAGGTCGAGCCGGCCGTCGCCGACGGCGCCCGACTGGCCGACGGCCAGGTCCTGGTGCACCTGTCCGGTTCGGCGCGCAGCCTGATCACCGGGGAGCGTACGGCGCTGAACTTCCTGCAGCGCATGTGCGGCATCGCGACGCTGACCGACCGCTACGTCCAAGCTGTGGCAGGGACCAGGGCGCACATCCTGGACACGCGCAAGACGGCGCCGGGCCTGCGCGCCCTGGACAAGTACGCGGTCACCGCCGGCGGCGGCCACAACCACCGCCTCGATCTCGCGGCGATGGTCCTGCTCAAGGAGAACCACATCGCCGCGGCGGGCGGGGTGACCGCCGCGATCGAGGCGGTCAGGCGCGGGATGGCGCGCACCGGGCAGACCGTGGAGAGCGATGTCGAGGTGCAGACCGTCACACAGGCCGTCGAGGCCCTCGACGCCGGTGCCCGCTGGATCATGCTCGACAACATGCCGGTGGCCGACATCGAGCAGGTCGTGAAGGTCCGGGCCGGGCGGGCCGACGCTTCCCGGATCCTGCTGGAGGCCTCGGGCACCATCCGCCTGGACACAGTTCTCGCCATCGCCGGGACGGGCGTCGACCTCATCTCGGTCGGGGCGTTGACGCACAGCGCGCCCGCACTGGACCTGACCATGCTGCTGACCACCGGCCCGGTGCCATGTCCGAGGTAGCGGTCGTCGACGCGTGTCAGCGAGACGGCGCGGGTGGCAGCCCGACCACCGTTCTGGATGATGCGCCGTTCACCGACGAGGAGCGATGCCGCATTCCCACGGAGTTGGGAACATCGCACGCCGTCTTCCTCCGCGCGACCGGAATCGAGCGTCGTCAGCCCGGGTACACACTGCGGTTCTTCACCGCCCAGGACGAACTGCCCGCCTGCGGCCACGGCACCGTCGCCGCCCTCGCCGTGCTCGCCGAACGCGAAGGCGGCGACCACGACTACCGCGCCGTCCTGCGTACGGCCCACCGCAGCTTCGACGGTCGGGCAAGCCGAAACGGTGACGGCCTGACGGCGTCGTTCGACCCGGGCCCGGTCAGCCTGCGTAGCGCCGGTGGACCCGAACTGAGGGCAGTCGCAGGCGGCCTCGGACTGACGGAGGACGCGGTCGCCGGCGACGCCTGCGTGGCGTCGAACGGGCGGCCGAGGCTTCTGCTGCCCATCCGATCCCGCGCCGCACTGGCCGAACTCACGCCGGACTTAACCCTGTTGCGCGCAGCCTGTGACCGCTACGGTCTGCTGGGCTGCTACGCCTACTCGCCCCCGGACCGACACGGCCGAGCAGCAGCCCGGATGTTCGCCCCGTCGATCGGCGTCCCCGAGGACATCGCCAACGCCAACAGCACGGCCTGCCTGGCAGCGCATGCTGCCGGGTTCGGCACACACCGCCTCGCTGTCGACATGGGTGACCACCTCGGCAGCCCGTCCACCATCACAGCGACCGTCCACCGCGACCGCACGGGACACCGGATCCGAGTCGGCGGCCAGGCAGCGATCGTGCGCACGGTCATGCGCTGAGGCCTGCGCTCACAAGGCGAGGGTGCCGGTGCGCAGCAGGTCCAACTGCTCCTGTGAGAGCCCGGCCAGTTCTGGCGGCATCTGTGGCAAGGGCTCTGGGTTGATGGCTGATCACGTCGTACTGGTGCGACTCGTACCTACTTGTCGGCTCCTCTTCGTTCTAGTCCGGGCCGCCGCCCTTCCGGCGAGGCCAGTCATCGACTCGACCGGCTCTGGCTCGTCCTCGCCCGCCGACGCTCACCCGAGACCAATCCGATCGCAGCCCCAGCCGGTTGATCGAAGCCGTCCGACTTCGACGCCGTCTCCGTCGGCTCGCTGACCCACAGCGCGCCGGCCATGGATCCGAGCATGCTTCTGATCATCAATTCCGAACACAGGAGGTACTGTGGCCAAGGGCTACTGGGTCAGCGTCTACCGCACCATCGCAGACCCTGAGAGGCTTGCTGCCTACGACAAGCTGGCCGGTCCAGCCGTCAAGGCCGCGGGCGGGCGGCTGCTCTCCCGCGGCAGCCGGGTCGTCGCACACGACGCCGGAATCGCCGAGCGCACCGTCCTGATCGAGTTCGACAGCTTCGAACAGGCGGTCGCCGCACGCGCGAGTGCGGCCTACCAGGAGGCGCTGGCCGTACTTGCTGACGGCGTCGAGCGCGACTTCCGCATCATCGAAGGCCTCGCCTGACGACCGATGCCGCGTCAGGGAGGAACACGATGCCGGCTGCGGGGATCACCCCGGCTCGTCAGCGCGCCGCACCGTCGCGAAAAGCGTCAGGCCGGTGGCATCGGCGGTGATGTCCGGTCCGGCGACGGTTCCTTCCCGGCGGCGCGGCGGCTCGGACATCGGCCTCGATGTCGGCGGGGGTGCGTTCGACGAGGTTCCAGCGGCCGATGTGGGTCATCAGGGCGGCGTACGGGTTCGGGGTCGCGATGTTGGAGCAGTAGAACGTGTCTCCGGGGCGGCACAGGCGGGACAGGGTGGTGCGGATCAGGGCTCGGGTGAAGCGTTCTTCGAGGTAGTCGAAGAGGCCTCCGGCCAGGACCAGGTCGAAGGGGCCGTGGTCGGCGGCCAGGTGGGCGGCGGTGCGCAGGACGTTGCCGGGGGCCGCGGCGGTCTGGGCGCGGGTCGCGGGCGGCAGGTGTGTGAGGGCGTACTGGAGGGCGTTGGGGTCGACGTCGTTGAGGACCAGGCGGTCGGCGGGGTGCAGGAGAGCCGGGTCGACTTGGCGCAGGTCGGCGGCGCCTCCGGACGCGATCAGCAGGATGCGGCGGCCGGTGGCGCGCGCGGGGGCCGTGCTCGGGACGTCCGCCGGGTCGCTCCCGAGTGCGGACTCGATGAGTGCGGCCTGGTGGGCGATCTTGTTGCGGTGCTGGTCGGTGAGGGGAGCGTGCAGGAGGTAGTCGTCGAAGTGGTGGCCCCAGGTGCCGGGCACGCCTCCGGGCTGACCGCGCAGGATGTACTCGATGATCTCGAAGTCGCCGGCCCGGCCGCGATCCTGCTCACGGCTCAGCTGGACCATGCCGCCGGCGTCGGCGAACATCTCGGCCAGCGGTGCCATGGCCGCCGTGACGGTGTCCTGACGGGCCGTGGCGAGCGCGGCGGGGAGTCGGCGGAGGGCGAAGTCGTCGAAGTAGCGGTGTGCGGTCGCGCGGTCTGCGCCGGCGATCGCCGGGAGTTCGGCCATGGCGATCAGCCGCTCTCACAAGGCGCGTTGGCCGCAAGCAGGCGTCCCAGCCCGCGAGGCGAGAGAGGTCAGGACTGCGCGGTCCGGAACGCGAGATACCGGCTGAAGGCTTCGTGGCTATCGGGGGTGAAGCGCCACTCCAGCAGGGCCGAGTCGAGCTCCGGCTCGGTCAGCCAACCATGCCAGGCGACCTCATCGGGATCGGGGACCATGGCGTCCGGCACCACGGCTTCGTGCACGCCGAGCCAGTGAGGGCTCAAGCCGCTGCGGTTGATGAACGTGAACAGCAGGCGCGGCAGCGCACGAATGCCCAGCTCTTCGGCCAGCTCCCGCGCGGCGGCCTGTTCATAGGACTCGCCGACATTTGCGGCGCCACCGACCTCGACCTCATAGAGCCCGGGGAAGCGCGATACCTGCTCCGACCGCCGGTGGATGAGGATCCGCCCACGCTCATCACGACACACCGTCACGGCGACCCGGTGCAGCCAACCCTCCCGGATGGCCTCCTGACGGCTGACCACCCCCAGCACGCGATCTCGACCGTCGACACGCTCCACCAATTCATCCACGTCGCACACCCTGGCAGAGTCCACCGACAACGTCGTTTCTCGGCGACTCGCGGAGGCTGGCCCCAAAACACCTGCACCAGGAGGCCGGACGCGGATGACGACAGTTGTCCTGCAAATACGACACCTATCGTGCTCAGCCTCAACGGCCGCTGAGATGGTGTGGCGCACTTTTGCAAGCATGGTGCTTGCAATTGTTAGCGCGACGCGGCATGGTGGACGTATGGCAACGCTCAACGTCGGCAATCTCGGTGAGTACCTGCGCGAGCAGCGGCGCAACGCGCAGCTGTCGCTCAGGCAGCTCGCCGACGCCGCCGGGGTGTCCAATCCGTATCTGAGCCAGATCGAACGCGGGCTGCGCAAGCCGAGCGCGGAGGTGCTGCAGCAGGTTGCCAAGGCGCTGCGGATCTCCGCCGAGACGCTGTACGTGCGGGCCGGGATCCTCGACGCCGAGCGGGACCGGGACGAGGTGGAGACGCGCGCCGTCATCCTCGCCGACCCCACGCTCAACGAGCGGCAGAAGCAGGTGCTGCTCCAGGTGTACGAGTCGTTTCGCAAGGAGAACGGCTTCGAGAGCGTTCCGGGCGAGGACCTTCAGGACAACGGCGTTCAGGTCGATGACGTTCAGGACGATGACGTTCGGGGCGACGCCCATGACAGCGACACCGGCGTACGCGGCCCCCGCACGGCCGACGGCAGCGACGCCGACCCGCAGCGGCGGACCGCCGGTTGAGCGAGCGGAACGCCCGGCCGGGCGGCTGACCGGCTGCGGGACCCCAGACCCTCAAGAGAAAGCCACCGGGAGGACCAGCACCATGGCCATCACCGACGACCTGCGCAAGACCCTCAGCGACCCGAGGCCGCTCTACTTCGCCGCCGGCACCGCCGACCTGGCCCTCCAGCAGGCCAGGAAGGTGCCGGGCCTGGTCGAGCAGCTGCGCGCCGAGGCGCCGGCCCGTATCGAGGCCGTCCGCAACACCGACCCCAAGGCCGTCCAGGAGAAGGCCAGCGCCCGCGCCAAGGAGGCCGGTGCCCGCGTCAAGGAGACGCAGGAGACCTTCCAGAACAAGGTCAACGAGTTCCTCGGCTCCCTCGACGCGGACCTGAAGAAGCTCGGCAGCACGATCGACGCCGACCTGAAGAAGCTCGGCGAGACCGCCCAGGACCTCGCCCTGCGCAGCGTCGGCGTGGCCGCCGAGTACGCCGTGAAGGCCCGTGAGACCTACGAGAAGGTCGCCGAGCACGGCGAGCAGGCTGTGAAGACCTGGCGCGGCGAGGCGGCCGAGGAGATCGAGGAGCTGGCCGTGGCCGTCGAGCCGAAGGCCGAGCCGGTCGAGGTCAAGGAGGACAAGCCCGCCGCGGCCAAGACCGAGACCAAGGCCGCGGCCGGGACCGAGGCCGCCCCGGCGAAGAAGACCGCGGCGAAGAAGGCCCCGGCCCGCAAGACGACGGCGAAGAAGACCACGCCGCCGGCGAAGTGACACCGTCCGCGATCACGCTGAGTGACACGAACGGGTGACCTGTAACGGGTCGGGCACTCCTGGGGTGCCCGGCCCGTTCTTCGGGTAATGGGCCTGTGGTTGCGGGTACGGTGACCGCGTAGGACTAGCCGAGTCGGGTGGTGGACGTTGTGCTGTTGCAGGGGTTCGCAGGGTTCATGTGGCTGCTGAGCTTGGCCCTGATCCTTTTCAGCGGCTTCGCGCTGATCGACGCGGCCACGCGCCGAGAGGACGCCTACCGCGCGGCCGACAAGCAGACCAAGCCGTTCTGGCTGATCATCCTCGGGCTCGCCTTCGTGGTGAACCTGATCTTCAACATCCTGTCGTTCCTGCCCATCATCGGGCTCATCGCGACCATCGTGTACATGGTCGACGTACGCCCCGCCCTGCGCGGCCTGCCCGGCGGCGGCCGCGCCCGCAGAGGCTCCAGCAGCGACGGGCCGTACGGGCCGTACAACGGCGGGCGGTAATACGGGCCGTACAACGGCGGGGTAATACAGGCCGTACATCGGCGGGCGGCAATTCGGGCGTACGGCGACGCGCCGGAGGTGACAGCAGCACGAGCCGTCGCCCCCGTGACGGCGGCGGGCGGCAACATGGTCGCCGCGCCACAACCGCCGGAGGTTTACGGCACCCGGTCCAGCAGCAGTACCGCCACATCGTCCGCCAGCTCGCCGCCGTTGAGTTGGCGGACCTCGTTGACCGCCGCCCGCAGCAGCTCCTCGCCGCTCAGGCCCTGGGCGAGCTGGCGGCGGATCATCTCGACCATGCCGTCCTGGCCGAGCCGTTCGCGGCCCTGGCCGATGTGGCCCTCGATCAGACCGTCGGTGTAGAGCATCAGGCTCCACTCCCGGCCCAGCTCCACCTGCATCCGCGGCCAGCGGGCACCCGGCAGCAGACCGAGGGCGGGGCCGTTGTTGTCGTACGGCAGCAGCCGGGCGGGCCGGCCAGGGCGGGCGACCAGCGGAGCCGGGTGCCCCGCAAGGCACAGGCCCGCGCGGCGGCCGTCCGGCGCGATGTCCACCGTGCACAGCGTCGCGAAGATCTCGTCGTCCGAGCGCTCGTGCTCCAGCACCTGCTGCAGCGTGCCGAGCAGCTCGTCCCCGCACAGCCCGGCCAGCGTCAGCGCGCGCCAGGCGATGCGCAGCTCCACGCCGAGCGCCGCCTCGTCCGGGCCGTGGCCGCAGACATCGCCGATCATGGCGTGCACGGTGCCGTCCGGGGTGCGCACGACGTCGTAGAAGTCGCCGCCGAGCAGGGCGCGTGAGCGGCCGGGGCGGTAGCGGGCGGCGAAGCGCAGCGGGGAGCCGTCGAGGAGCGGCGTGGGCAGCAGCCCGCGCTCCAGCCGGCGGTTCTCCTGGGCGCGCATCCGGCCCTCGGCGAGCCGCCGCTCGGCCGTGTCGGAACGTTTCCGCTCCACCGCATAACGGATCGCCCGGCTCAGCAGGCGGCCGTCCAGCTCGTCGCGGAACAGATAGTCCTGGGCGCCCACCCGCACCGCCTCGGCGCCGCGCTCGGCGTCACCGGACGCGGTGAGGGCGAGGACGGCGTGCCGGGGCGCGAGCTCCAGCACATGGCGCAGCACGGACAG
Organism: Streptomyces sp. KR55; assembly: GCF_052245645.1. Taxonomy (NCBI): domain Bacteria; kingdom Bacillati; phylum Actinomycetota; class Actinomycetes; order Kitasatosporales; family Streptomycetaceae; genus Streptomyces; species Streptomyces sp. KR55. Next base: position 31,596 of record NZ_JBQQCE010000004.1, read on the forward strand.
CTCGTCGTCCCTGTCGTCCGTCCGGCCGGGCGCCGGCAGCGCGAGGTCCAGCAGGATGCAGTGGACGTCGTCGGTGAGCAGCCGCTCGGCCTCGGTGAGGTTGCGGGCGGTGCGGACGCGGATCGGCTTGCCGGCCTGATCGAGCAGTTCGGGCACGATCGGCGAGCCGCCGGGGTCGTCCTCGATCAGCAGCAGCGTCAGGTTGGTGCTGGTCGTGTCGGAGCCGACGAGGGTGGTGGTGGTGTTCTTGGTGTTCTCGGCGGTTTTTCCCTTGTATGCGGTCTCTGCGCCGGATGCACCGGAAGCACCGGAGTGGCCGCCGACTGTCGACGCGGCCTGCGCCTGACCACTTTCCACGGCCGGGATCGCTCTCTGCCGCGGTACGGGTACGGGCATTGTCCTGAGTTCCTTCCCTCCCCCCGAGGGCACGGCGGGGCGAGGGACCTCGACCCACCGACCGGGACCATAGCGGGTGTCGGCGCCGCAAAGGAATGGTGTGAGCCACGCCGCTCCGGATGCGGCCACTGTCATATGCCGCGTTCTATACCGCAGTTGGGCAGGGTGGTGCGCTGCTGGGGATGACGAAGGTCACGTCCGCCGGGGGTTTGGGGGGCGGCACGGGGTGGAGTGGGTCACGTGGCCCAGCTCACGAGTCGGCGGTACGCCCGTCGGCCATGTCCGCCGTACGTCCCTCGGCCCGAGTCCGCCGTACGTCCTCTCAGCCCGCGTCCGGCCGTACAACCCCAAGGATCGGCATCGACCCGGCGCCCGCGATCGTGATCGCCCGCCCCGGTCGTGGGGCGTGCACCATCGCGCCGTCGCCCACGTACATCCCGACGTGACTGGCGTCGTCGAAGTAGATGATCAGGTCGCCCGGGCGCATGTCCTCGATGTCGATGTGCTTCAGCTGCTTCCACTGCTGCTGCGAAGTGCGCGGGATCACACTGCCGGCCGTCGCCCACGCCTGTGAGGTCAGTCCGGAGCAGTCGTAGGTCTTCGGGCCCTCGGCGCCCCATTCGTACGGCTTGCCGATCTGGGCCGTCGCGAATTCCACGGCCTTCTTGCCCTGCTGGGTGGCGGTGCCGTGCAGCTCGTCGAGGATGCCGGAGCTGAGCCAGGTGGTCTGTGCCTCGTAGGCGGCCTGCTCCTCGAGCTCGGCCAGGCGCTCCCGCTCCTCCTTCTCCAGCTGGGACTCCAGCTTCTCGGCCGCCGCGATCTGCTTCTCGACCTTCTTCTGGGCGGCGGCCTTCGCCTTGCGGTTGGCCTCCAGCTTCGCCCACTGGGCGGAGGCGTCCTTGGCGTACAGCTCCAAGTCCTGCTGGGTGCGGGTCATTTCCTCGATGAGGTGCCTGGTGGCGCGCTCGCCCTGGCGGACGCGGCCGGTGCCGTCGAGGAACTCGTCCGGGTCGTCGCTCAGCATCAGCTGGGCCTCGGGCGGGAGACCGCCGGTGCGGTACTGGGCGGCGGCTGCGGCGCCCGCGCGCTTCTTCAACTCCCGGAGCTTCTCCTTCCCCTTGGCGATCTTCTTGGCCAGGGCGACGATCTCGGCGGACTGCTGCTCGGCCTTCTCCTCCGCCGCGTTGTAGGCGTCGGTGGCGGAGGACGCCGCCCGGTAGAGCTTGTCGAGTTTCTTGCGGACGGTCTCAAGTTCCTCGGTGGACACCGGGGTTGAGGAAGTCGAAGAAGGCGAGGGGGTGGGAGTCGGGGCCGCGAACGCCGTGCCGGGCGCCGCCAGCACGGTGACCGCGCAGACCACGGTCACGGCCGCCGCGATCAGACTGCGCTTGCCCGTACCCATAGCCAGCCCCCAAACTGATGAACCGTCAGTAACTTCGGACGTCGGGGATCGTGCCATGCCGCGGCGCAAAACGACAGAGGCAGTAACTCCCTCCCCCATTCCGCCCGTCGAACGACGATCTCCCCGCCCTTTGTGACGAACGACTCACCGAGATCGTTCCGCGTCCCCGGCCCGTGTGGGTCCGGGTGGGGGAGAGCGATCAGATCCTGGGCGCCAATGCGGCCCAGCGCACGGTCACTTCGCCCTGCCGCCAGCGGGCCGGCCCGTCCGCCACCGGCCAGTCGGCCGTCAGGTCCCGCACCGCCCGAATCCAGCGCTGCCGGGCCCCGTACGAGGCGTAGGGCGCGGCGGCGGCCCAGGCGCGGTCGAAGTCGCGCAGGAAGGCGTGCACCGCCTCGCCGGGGACGTTGCGGTGAATCAGCGCCTTGGGCAGGCGTTCCGCCAGGTCCGAGGGTCGCTCCAGGGAGCCCAGCCGGGTCGCGAAGGTGACCGTGCGCGGGCCCTCGGGGCCGAGGGCCACCCATACGTGCCGCCGCCCGATCTCGTCGCAGGTCCCCTCGACCAGCAGTCCGCCCCGCGCACCGGTCGCCGGGTCGGCGGGCGCGAGCCGGGCGCACAGCCGCGCCCACACGTCGGCGACCTCCGCCTCGTCGTACTGCCGCAGGACGTTGGCCGCGCGGATGAGGTGCGGCCGCTGCGGGACCGGGATCTCGAAGCCGCCGTGCCGGAAGACGAGGCCGTCGCGTGCGTACGGCTGTGCCGCCGTGACCCGGGCCGGGTCGATCTCGACGCCCACCACGCGCGCGCGTGGCGCTGTCTCGCGCAGGCGGGTGAGCAGTTCCACGGCCGTCCAGGGGGCGGCGCCGTAGCCGAGGTCGACGGCGACGGGGTCGGCGGCGCGGCGGAGGGCGGCGCCGTGCGTTGCCGCGATCCAGCGGTCCATACGGCGGAGGCGGTTGGGGTTGGTCGTCCCGCGCGTCACCGTTCCCACGATGGGGGTCCCCCCGCTCGAGCGAAGCCGAGAGTGGAGGAGGGTCGCTGCGCGGGGCGTCATGCGTCGAGGGTAAGTGGTCGGGGCTTTCTGGTTACCCGGCCTGGGTGTGGACCTCGCTGGGGGCTGCCGCCCTCAGGCTCCCGCGTCGGCCTGAACGGCCTCGTCCTCAAGCTCCCCCAGAGGGGGCACCCCCAGACGGGCTCATTGATCCAGACCGGCATGGGTCAGTACACGTCACACCCTCGAACGGTTGAGCGACAATCGGTAATGATTCGGCAAAAACGCCTCGCGCGGAAATGGAGCGGCCCCCTCCGGTGTTGCCTCCCTTCGAGGACCCCGCACGTCCTCCCCGAGGCGTGCCCGCGGCAAGGAGGAACGCGACGTGAGCCAATACGTCAGCAGGCTCGGTCGCCGCTCCCCGGCGGCGCCCTCGCGGCTTCGGCTGGGGCACCGCCGCCCGCGCCGTGTGGCCATGCTCTCCGTGCACACGTCCCCCCTCCACCAGCCCGGCACCGGCGACGCCGGCGGCATGAACGTCTACATCGTGGAGCTCGCCCAGCGCCTCGCCGCGATCAACATCGAGGTCGAGATCTTCACCCGGGCCACGACCGCCGCCCTTCCGCCGTCGGTCGAACTCGCCCCCGGCGTCCTCGTCCGGCACGTCGACGCCGGCCCTTACGAGGGCCTCGCCAAGGAGGACCTCCCGGCGCAGCTGTGCGCCTTCACGCACGGTGTGATGCAGGCCTGGGCCGGCCACCGCCCCGGCTACTACGACCTCGTGCACTCCCACTACTGGCTCTCCGGCCACGTCGGCTGGCTCGCCGCCCAGCGCTGGGGCGTCCCCCTGGTGCACGCCATGCACACCATGGCCAAGGTCAAGAACGCCAACCTCGCCGACGGCGACACCCCCGAGCCCGCTGCCCGGGTCATCGGCGAGACCCAGATCGTCGCCGCCGCCGACCGGCTCATCGCCAACACCGCCGAGGAGGCCGACCAGCTCGTACGGCACTACTCCGCCGACCCCGCCGAGGTCGCCGTGGTGCACCCGGGCGTGAACCTCGGCCGGTTCCACCCGGCCGACGGCCGCGCCGCCGCACGTGCCCGGCTGGGCCTCCCGCAGGACGCCCTGATCCCCCTCTTCGCGGGCCGCATCCAGCCCCTCAAGGCCCCTGACGTGCTCCTGCGCGCGGTGGCCGTGCTGCTCGACGAGCGGCCCGACCTGCGCTCGCGCATCGTCGTGCCGGTTGTCGGCGGCCCCAGCGGCAGCGGCCTGGCCAAGCCCGAGGGCCTGCAGAAGCTCGCCGCGCGCCTCGGTATCGCGGATGTGGTGCGGTTCCGCCCGCCCGTGGACCAGGACCACCTCGCCGACTGGTTCCGGGCCGCGTCGGTGCTGGTCATGCCGTCCTACAGCGAGTCCTTCGGCCTGGTCGCCATAGAGGCACAGGCGGCCGGTACGCCGGTGCTGGCCGCCGCGGTCGGCGGCCTTCCGGTGGCCGTACGGGACGGACAGACCGGTTTCCTCGTCCAGGGGCACGATCCGGCCGCGTACGCGCGCGTGCTGCGTGATGTCGCCGACGACCCGCAGCTGTCCGCCCGGATGGGGGCCGCCGCCGCCCGGCACGCCCGTTCCTTCGGCTGGGACGCCTCGGCCGCCGCCACCGCCGAGGTCTACACGGCCGCACTGCACGCCCACCGCCGCCGCGCCCGCGCCCCGCACGGCTGACGTAGGCTCCGACCATGGCGGCAGCAGAGCAGCAGGCGGCAGAGGTCATCGAGGGCGTGCTCAAGGACGCCGAGCTCGAGTGGGAGAGTCCCGGGTCCGGCCACTACGTCGTGAAGCTGCCCGGCACCCGCAAGCTGTCGACGACGGTCTCCCTGATCGTCGGCCGGCACTCGCTCTCCCTCAACGCCTTCGTGATCCGCCACCCGGACGAGAACGAGGCGGGAGTCCACCGCTGGCTCCTGGAGCGCAACCTCAAGCTGTACGGCGTGAGTTACGCCGTCGATCCGCTCGGCGACGTCTACGTCACCGGCAAGCTGCCACTGCCCGCCGTCACCGCGGACGAGATCGACCGCCTCCTCGGCCAGGTCCTGGAGGCGGCGGACGGGGCCTTCAACACGCTTCTGGAGCTGGGATACGCGTCGGCGATCCGCAGGGAGTACGAGTGGCGGACGTCACGCGGGGAGTCGACGCGCAACCTGGACGCCTTTGCGCATCTCACGCGGCGTCCCAGGGAGTAGACCTTGTCGGCGTCCGGGGACGGACACAGCACAGGCATCCGTACAACCTCTGTGGGCCTGCCGCAGTCTCAGTCGCTGTCAGGCCCTACCAGCAAAGAGGTTGTGCATGCGCACAGGCAGAACCGGCACTGCGGCCGCGCTCGCGGGAGCGCTCGCCTTCGTGGCGTTCACCGCACCGGCCGCGGAGGCGGCGGACACCGGCATCACGGTGACCGACATGGTCGTGAACAACGGCAAGCCCATCGTCGTGGGCATCAGCGAGGAGAAGTTTCCCAGCGTCAGCTTCCGCGTGACCTGGCCCTCGGGTTATACGCCCATCACCATTGACGCGCATCCCTACCTGTACCACGACACCACGGCCGCCACCGGCGCCGACCACGGCGGCATCTACATGGCCAGCGTCACGACGTACGACGACAGCCCGACCTCCGGGGACTGCGACGGCGAGCTGTACATCGACCCGCGCTACACCCTGGACTCCAACAACGACGCCACGAGCTGGAAGATCGCCGTCGCCGCGCGCCTGTGGGACGAGTCGGACACCAAGATCAAGGCCGAGGAGTACCTGACCGGCTTCGGCAGCGTGCAGGTCAAGCGCGCGGCGCGGGCCACCGTCAACGCCTCCCCCGAGCCGGTCGCGAAGGGCAGGACCATCACCGTGACGGGCAAGGCGACGCGCGCGGACTGGGCGAAGCACGCGTACGTCGGTTACGGCGACAAGCTGGCCAAGCTCCAGTTCCGCAAGGCGGGCACCAGCACGTACACGACGGTCAAGTACGTGCGGGCCGGCTCCACGGGTGATCTGAAGACCACGGTCACGGCTTCCGCCGACGGCTACTGGCGCTGGACTTTCGGTGAGACGGCCACGACGGGCGGCGCGACGGCCAAGGGCGACTACGTCGACGTCGTCTGACGAGGCTCTGCCGCTCATCCGACGAGGCCCTCCGGCTGGCGAGCGGTGCCTTGGCGCAGAGTGTCGTACCCGGCGAAGGTGAACATCCGCTCTCCGCGCGCGAGCGGCCGGGGCTCGCCGGTGAACCGGTGGGCCCCGACGCCCGGCATGAGCCCGGGATCGGACACCCACAGGCGCTCGAATCCGCGTTCCTCCAGCCAGGCGCACACCTGCGGGACGAGGTCACCACCATGGCCTTTTGACTGTCCTCGCGTAGCGCCCCGGCGGAACCCCCACCAACTTCCGGAAGTGCCGGGTGAGATGGGACTGGTCGTAGAAGCCGGTCACCGCTGCGACCTCGCCCGGCGGCCGTCCGTCAAGGAGCAGCCGGCGGGCACGCTCGACGCGGCGGGACATCAGGTACTGGTGCGGGGCGATGCCGTAGGCGGTGCTGAACGCCCGTACGAGATGGGCGCGATGGGCGTGGAGCAGCCCGGCTGCCTCGTCGAGGGTGACGCCCTGCACGACGCGCTCGTCGAGGAGTTCGCGCAGGTGGCGGGCGAGGGCAGGGTCGGGGCGGCGGGTGCCCACCACGGCCTTGTCCGTCGGCCGCAGGTGCGCGCGCAGCCGCTCCCCGATAAGGGTCAGCCGGCTGTCCGCCTCCAGCTCGTCGCCGGGGCGGGAGAGCGCGGTGTGCAACTGGCCGACGCGCAGGCGCAGTACGGGGTCACGGAGATCGGGGGAGTCCACCGCCGGGCCGATCAGGTCCTCGCCCAGCCGGGTGCCGTCCAGGTACAGCACGCGCTTGCGGAAGCCGTGCGGGGTGGCGGCGGAGCCGTTGTGGGGGACGTGCGGCGGCAGCAGGGACACCGTGTCGTGCGGTGTGCCGTGCTCGTGCCGGTCCAGGTCGTACCGTACGGCGCCGTCGTCGACGATGAGCAGCGTCCACGCCTCGTGGACGTGCATCGGATACGCGTACTCGGTGAAGTGGGCGTGGAAGACCTCCACGACGCCCCTGACGCGCGGGCGCCAGGCGGAGGCGTCCTGCTGCTCGGCCGAGCCCTTGCCGGTGCCCATGCAAAGAACGTACAAGACGGCGTCGTACGCCGGTCGGCAGTCTCGTCCCATGACCACCGAACCCATCCGCTTCGACACCAAGATCGCCGTCCTGCTGCGGGAGGACCTGGAGACCTGGCAGCGGCTCAACGTCACCGCCTTCCTGGTCAGCGGCCTCGGTACGACCGTCCCCGAGGTGATCGGCGAGCCGTACGAGGACGCCGACGGCGTGCCGTACCTGCCCATGTTCCGCCAGCCGGTGCTGGTCTTCGAGGGCACGAAGGAGACCCTCACCGCGGCGCACGCGCGCGTGCTGTCCCGCGCCCTCCCGCGCGCGGTCTTCACTTCGGACCTCTTCACCACGGGCAACGACCGCGACAACCGGTCCGCCGTACGGGCCGTACCGACGGCGGAGCTGGACCTGGTGGGGCTCGCGGTGTACGGACCCCGCAACGCCGTGGACAAGGTACTCAAGGGCGCACGGATGCACCCCTGAGGGACGTCATGCGGCGCTGACCTCGGGCTTCGCGGTGGTCGGCGCCGTGGGGCCCGGCGTGTCCTCGGCCGGCAGGCGGCGCATCAGGGCGCCGTAGCCGAGGGCCGCCAACGTGCCGACGGCCGCGCACAGTCCCCACAGCCACTCGGCGCCGAACCGGTCGATGACGAAGCCGGACATCAGGGGAGCGACGAGGGCGGCGACGGACCAGGACATGGTGTACATGCCCTGGTAGCGCCCGCGGCCGTGCACCGGCGACAGGCGCACGACCAGACCGGTCTGCGTGGGCGCGTTGACGATCTCCGCCAGGGTCCACACGCAGACGGTGAGTGCGAAGACCCCGACGGACCCGGCGAAGGCGGTGAGCCCGAACCCGTAGCCGGCGAGCAGGGACGAGATCACGAGCAGCCGACGCGGATCCCTGTGCTCGATGAACCGCGTGACCGGGATCTGCAAGGCGACGATCAGGACACCGTTGACGGCGATCGCCATGCCGTAGTCCGCGGGCGCGAACCCGGCCTCGCCCATCGCGATCGGCAGACCGACCGAGCCCTGCTGGAAGACCAGCGCGACCAAGAAGGACAACCCGACGACGCTCATGAACCGCCCGTCGCGCAGCACGGTCCCGAGCCCCACGGCCTCCTCCTCGGCCGCGGCGACCGTCTGGACGGGCCGGGACTCGGGCAGCTTGACGAACACGACGATCGCGCAGGCCATGGTCATCCCGGCCTCCAGCAGGAAGCCGGCGAGATAGCTGACCTCGGCGATGAAACCGGCTGCCATGGAGGACACGGCGAAGCCGAGGTTGATCGCCCAGTAGTTCAGGGAGAAGGCCCGCACCCGGTCCTCGGGCCGCACGATGTCGGCCATCATCGCCTGCACGGCCGGCCGCGAGGCATTGGAGGCGGCACCGACCAGGAACGCGACGGCGGCGATGGCCACCGGATGGTGCATGAACCCGAGCAGCGCGACGGACACGGCGGTGGACGCCTGCGCGACGAGCAGGGTGGGCCGCCGCCCCAGCCGGTCCGCCATCACACCCCCGCCGAGGGAGGACAGGACGCCGCCCAGTCCGTGCAGCGCCGCGACCAGACCGGCGTACGAGGCGGAGTACCCGCGGTCGAGGGTCAGGTAGAGCGCCATGAAGGTGGCGACGAAGCCACCGAGCCGGTTGACGAGGGTGCTGGTCCACAGCCACCAGAACTCGCGGGGGAGCCCGGAGACGGTCTCTGTGGCGGCGCGTCTCAGGCTGGCGAGTGACATCGAGGATCCCCCACGGAAGTAAGCGGCTCGGATGCAAGCGGCGTAGATGTAAGCGCCCCTCGCGGCAACCACACCTTACGAACCGACCCTCCGGGGCGGCCACTCAATTAACAGATCCCGTCAACCGTCCACGCTTCGGCCGGGCGCGCAAGCGATCAGGGCCTTCGATTACGCTCAGAGCCATGGCCGACGCACCGTACAAGCTGATCCTCCTCCGCCACGGCGAGAGCGAGTGGAACGCGAAGAACCTGTTCACCGGCTGGGTGGACGTCAACCTCAACGAGAAGGGCGAGAAGGAGGCGGTCCGCGGCGGTGAGCTGCTCAAGGACGCCGGCCTGCTGCCCGACGTGGTCCACACGTCCCTCCAGAAGCGCGCCATCCGCACCGCCCAGCTCGCGCTGGAGGCCGCCGACCGCCACTGGATCCCGGTCCACCGCTCCTGGCGGCTGAACGAGCGCCACTACGGCGCCCTCCAGGGCAAGGACAAGGCGCAGACCCTCGCCGAGTTCGGCGAGGAGCAGTTCATGCTGTGGCGCCGCTCGTACGACACCCCGCCCCCGCCGCTGGCGGACGGCGCCGAGTTCTCCCAGTCGGACGACCCGCGCTACGCCTCCATCCCCCCGGAGCTGCGCCCGCGCACGGAGTGCCTGAAGGACGTCGTGGTCCGCATGCTCCCGTACTGGTACGACGGCATCGTCCCCGACCTGCTGGCCGGCCGCACGGTCCTGATCGCCGCCCACGGCAACTCCCTGCGCGCCCTGGTCAAGCACCTCGACGGCATCTCCGACGCGGACATCGCGGGCCTGAACATCCCGACCGGCATCCCGCTGTCCTATGAACTGGACGCCGACTTCAAGCCGGTCAACCCCGGCGGCACGTACCTCGACCTTGAGGCGGCTGCGGCGGCGATCGAGGCGGTCAAGAATCAGGGCAAGAAGAAGTAACGCCCCTCAAGTAAGCCCCCTGCCTGCGCATTTCTGCGGGCAGGGGGCTTTTCGGAGAGATATCGCCTGCTCCTGCATCAACGGGACGATCCGCCCAGTGGTCCGGGCCCGCCGAGGTGAGTGGGATCGAACATGTGATGACCGGTATCCCCGTGATGACCGGTGTCGTCGCCCCGCACGTGACCGTCAGCGCCCCGCATGTGACCGTCAGACTGAGGTGAGCAGGAGTCCTGCCGCTTTGTGGTGCCCTGGGTCCCGAACAGGAGACCCCAAAGGAGGCCTTGTTCGAGGCCGTGCTTCTGCTTGTCGGTCACTTCGCACTTCTGCTGGCCGGACGACTTCTCCTCGCCAGCCGGCGGGTCGGCCTCGGCTGCGGCGGCTGAGGCGGAGGTCAGGGCTGCCGCGACGCTGATGATGGCTGCAGCTGCCGAGCGCGCGAGGGATGGGTGCAAACAGTGCACTCGTGGCGTCTTCATGATCACACCCTGTGCGGAGAAGGGCCCGGCAGGAAAGCCGACAGTCCCTCGGGCAGGCAACTCAACCCGATCGGTCGATCTCCCTCGGCCCCCGTCGGCGGGTAGTCGCGGGCAGGGGCCGGTGGTGTTGCCGTGGCGGCGGGGTCAGACCGTCAGCGGTACCGGATGGATCTCGTCCGCCTTGTGGCCGGCGCGTTCGTGGATGCGCTGGACCGCTTCCGCCGAGGGGGCCTCGGACAGGCAGTAGACGACTCCGGAGTCCGGGTCCGCCCAGGCCTGCTTGAAGTGCACGCCCTCTTCCCCTTCTATCGCGAGGTCGGCCTGGTGGGCCTGGCGCAGCTGGTCGGCCGTGATGCCCCGCATGTCGTGGTGGACGTCCATGAACTCAGCCATGGCCTCGCACCTCCTTCCCGTCCTTACTCCATGCTGCGCCCGTGCCGCAGGCAGGGCGACGCGAAGGGCCCCCGGCGTCGGCGCCGGGAGCCCTCAGGCGTCGTGGAGCGGAGTCAGCACTGGCAGGGATTGCCCTGCTGGCAGCCGCACGTGCAGCCCGAGCCGCAGCCGCACGCGCCGATGAGCGTGAGGCTGTTGATCTCGGCGGGCTGTTCGCTGGCGCGTTCCTGGGTGGGGTCGGGCGTCGTACCGGGCGTGCTGGGGGATTCGGCCATGGGTCCCTCCTCAAGGCTGGTGCCTGTCAGCCCATTGCAGCCCCGTTTGCCGGGCGCATCAACGGCGCACTGTGGCTCGCGCACGCAGCGGCCCGGCCAGGTCAGGGGTTTCGCGCGCCCGTCGCTCAGGCCCCTTCGACGTGGATCTCGGGCTGGAGCTCGTCCGCGTGCTCGCCGGTGACCAGGAACACCACGCGCTTGGCGACGGCCACCGCGTGGTCGGCGAAACGCTCGTAGTAGCGGCCGAGGAGCGTGACGTCGACCGCGGTCTCGATGCCGTGCTTCCAGCGCTCGTCGATGAGGTGCTGGAACAGCGTGCGGTGCAGCAGGTCCATCGCGTCGTCGTCGGTTTCCAGCTGCATCGCCAGATCGATGTCCTTGGTGACGAGGACCTCGGCGGTCTTGGCCATCAGACGCTGCGCGAGCTGGCCCATCTCCAGGATCGTGGCGTGCAGGTCGTGCGGGACCGCCCGCTCGGGGAAGCGCAGCCGGGCGAGCTTGGCCACGTGCTGGGCGAGGTCGCCGGAGCGTTCGAGGTCGGCGCTCATGCGCAGCGAGGTGACCACTATCCGGAGATCCGTGGCCACCGGCTGCTGGCGGGCCAGCAGGGCTATCGCCCGGGCCTCCAGGTCGTGCTGGAGCTCGTCGACCTTCTTGTCGGCCTCGATCACGCTCTCGGCCAGCTTCAGATCGGCATCGAGAATGGCTGTCGTGGCGCGCCCGATCGCCGACCCGACCAGCCGGGCCATCTCGACCAGGCTGTCGCCGATCGAGTCCAGTTCCTCGTGGTACGCGTCCCGCATCAGGGTTCCCTCTCGTGCGATTTCTGGGGGGATTCATTCGGGGATTCAGAGGGCCGGTGGCCCGTGGTGAAGCCGGTCTTACGAACCCCACGCTCCCACGTTCCGGTCCCTACGCGTCCGTTTCCGCCTCCTCAAATGAACCATCCCTGGCTCCAAGGTGAACTCTGGGCGACGAGTGTTCGAGGTCGCACCCGGACGGCTGTGGGCAACCATTAGGGCATGCCTAACCTGGATGCATGGACGTGAACGCGGCGGTCGCCGCAGCGGCAGCGATCGCCGGTGTGCTCACCGGTGTCATCGCCATGCTGGCGTTCCGCTGGAGCGAACGCGACCTGAAGCGCCCCACCCGGACCTCTCTGCACACCGACCCGGTGCTTCCGCCCGGCGTCGACACGGTGCTGTCCGTGCTGCGCTCCTCGGCCGTCGTCCTGGACGAGGCCGACGCCGTCGTCAAGGCCAGCTCCGCGGCGTACGCCCTCGGACTGGTCCGCGGCGGCAAGCTCGCCGTCGACCCCATGCTGCAGATGGCCCGCGACACCCGGCGCGACGGTGAGATACGCCAGGTGGAGCTGGACCTGCCCCGGCGCGGCAGCGGCCGCGGCGAGGCCCTCGCCGTCTCCGCCCGGGTCGCCCCGCTGGGCTCCCGGCTGGTGCTGCTGCTGGTCGAGGACCTCACCGAGGCCCGCCGGATAGAGGCGGTACGACGCGACTTCGTCGCCAATGTCAGCCACGAGCTCAAGACCCCCGTCGGCGCGCTCTCCCTCCTGTCCGAGGCCGTCATGGACGCCTCCGACGACCCCGAGGCCGTGGAGCGCTTCGCCGGCCGGATGCAGATCGAGGCGACCCGGCTGACCAACCTGGTGCAGGAGCTCATCGACCTCTCCCGGGTCCAGAACGACGACCCGCTGGAGGACGCCGAGCCGGTCCGGGTGGACGAGCTGGTCGCCGAGGCCATCGACCGGTGCCGCCACCAGGCGGGCACCAAGCAGATCACCATGGCCGCCGGCGGTACCGCCGACCTGCATGTCTGGGGAAACCGCAGCAAGCTGGCCGCGGCCCTCGGCAACCTGGTCGAGAACGCCGTCAACTACTCTCCCGCCCGCACCCGCGTCGGCATCGCCGCCCGCCGGGTGAACGGCTCCGGCGGGGACATCATCGAGATCGCCGTCACCGACCAGGGCATCGGCATCTCCGACAAGGACAAGGAGCGCATCTTCGAGCGCTTCTACCGAGTCGACCCGGCCCGCTCCCGTGCCACCGGTGGTACGGGCCTCGGGCTGGCGATCGTCAAGCACGTGGCCGCCTCGCACGGCGGGGAGGTCACGGTGTGGAGCTCGGAGGGACAGGGCTCCACCTTCACGCTGCGGCTGCCGGAGGCGGGTCAGGCCCGCGACCGGGCGCACCAGCACCCCGCTCCTGACGAGGCCGGGCAGTCCGCCGACTCGTCCCCCGACACACCCCCGTACGAATCACTTCCTGCCCCGGAGGTCCTTCCGTGACCCGAGTGCTCGTCGTCGAGGACGAGGAGTCCTTCTCCGACGCTCTGTCATACATGCTCCGCAAGGAGGGCTTCGAGGTCGCTGTCGCGACCACCGGGCCCGACGGACTCGACGAGTTCGAGCGCAACGGCGCCGACCTCGTCCTCCTCGACCTGATGCTGCCCGGACTGCCGGGCACCGAGGTGTGCCGCCAGCTGCGCGGCCGCTCCAATGTTCCCGTCATCATGGTGACCGCCAAGGACAGCGAGATCGACAAGGTGGTCGGTCTCGAAATAGGAGCCGACGACTACGTCACCAAACCCTTCTCCACCCGCGAGCTGGTCGCCCGCATCCGTGCCGTGCTGCGCCGCCGCGGCGAGCCGGAGGAGGTGGCCCCGGCGGCGCTGGAGGCCGGCCCGGTCCGTATGGACGTCGACCGCCATGTGGTCACCGTCGGCGGCTCCAAGGTCGACCTGCCGCTGAAGGAGTTCGACCTGCTGGAGATGCTGCTGCGCAACGCCGGCCGCGTGCTGACCCGTATGCAGCTCATCGACCGCGTCTGGGGTGCCGACTACGTCGGTGACACCAAAACCCTCGACGTCCACGTCAAGCGACTGCGCGCCAAGATCGAGCCGGATCCGGGCGCGCCGAGGTATCTGGTGACGGTGCGAGGCCTCGGCTACAAGTTTGAGCCGTAAACCGCAGTGCGTACGCAGTGAAGGGCGGGACCTCTCGGTGAGGTCCCGCCCTTCTGCGGTACGACGCTGATCAGTGACCGGCTGCCTCTTCCGCGGGCGACTCCGTCGCCGACGCGGACGCCGCGTCGGTCGGGGTGCCGGACTCAGGGTCGGCCGGCGTGCCGGTGGCGGACCCGGTCTCGTTCGGCGAGGCCGACGCACCGTCGGTGCCCTCGGCGGGCTCCTCGCTCGTGGAGGCCGAAGCCCCGGGCGCGGCCGGCATCTCGGTCGGGCCCCACGAGCTGAAGTAGCTCTCGGCCGGGACGACGAAGGCGCGCAGGCTTACGTTCCCGGTCCGGCTGAAGGAGAAGGTGACCTTCTGCGCGTCGCCGTCGGTGACGCCCTCGGCGTTGCTCAGCACGGCCGAGGCGTTGTTCTTGCCGCCGATGACGACCGAGCCGCCGGCCGGGACGGACAGCTTGCCCCTCCCGGTCGCGGGCGAGATCTGGGCGGTGCCGGCGCCGTCGACGGTGATGGAGTCCAGCGTCTGGGCGGCGCTGCCGCTGTTGAAGACGGTGGCGGAGATGACGGCCGGGCCGGTCGCCTCCGGGTCGGGCTGGGTGATGACCACAGCATTCTGGATCTTGATGTCACCGACGCTGGTGGCCGCGTTGTCCGGCTTGATCTCCAGTGTCTGGGAGTTGTTGCCGGCGCCGCAGGCGGCGAGCGAGGCGATCGAGAACGCGATGGCGGAGGCGGCGAGGGCGCCGCGTCGAAGGCTGCTGCTCACGGCGGCGGCAACTCCTTGAACGCAGGGGCAGCTTTCCTTGTAAAGCCGCCCTAAGTGGCTGTCAGCGGCCCCAGGTTACCGAGCCGTTCCCGCACGGCCGCACCCGACCCTCCCCCGCGAGCGCCCGGCTTCGCTCGGCAGGGCGTACGGCCGGGTGTCCTGTTCCGGCGTGTGACGCGCTCGTACGGCATTCACATAAGCCTTCGCGAAATGTGGGTGAAGGAATGCGTGGCCGACCCGGAATTGATCACCGGCACGGTCGCGCCGAGGGTGTCGTGATCAATTCCGGATTCGTCTCACAGCGGCCCCCGGACGCCGAACGGAGTAGCGGAAGTCGAGCGTTTGGAACCGGACATTTAGGGACGTTCGGCCGGTTGATGGAGTCGCCGGAGGTGCGTAACGTACGCGTTTCGCCCGCCCTGGAGAGCCGCTCCGACCTGCGAATACTTTGTTCCGCGGACGCGGCGAAGCACGTTCCTGTTGCTGTTGTCAAGCCCCGAGATATGCCCTGACCTGCGAAAACGCCATTCAGAAGCTGCCGTTTCCGTGTTACCCTGGATAGCCACGGAAGGGGTACCTGTCACATGACGTTCAAGGTTGGCGACACCGTGGTCTATCCCCATCACGGGGCCGCGCTGATCGAGGCCATCGAAACTCGCCAGATCAAAGGCGTGGACAAGACCTACTTGGTGCTGAAGGTCGCCCAGGGTGACCTGACGGTGCGTGTGCCAGCGGACAATGCGGAGTTCGTCGGCGTACGTGATGTGGTCGGTCAGGACGGGCTGGACCGGGTCTTCGAGGTACTGCGCGCGCCGTATGCCGAGGAGCCCACGAACTGGTCCCGTCGTTACAAGGCAAACCTGGAGAAGCTCGCCTCCGGCGATGTCATCAAGGTCGCGGAAGTCGTACGTGACCTGTGGCGTCGTGAGCGCGAGCGTGGACTCTCCGCCGGTGAGAAGCGCATGCTCGCCAAGGCTCGCCAGATCCTGGTGAGCGAACTCGCCCTCGCGGAGAACACGAACGAGGACAAGGCCGAGGCCCTGCTCGACGAGGTGCTCGCCTCCTGACGCGAGGCAGCAGGCCCGCTGCCGCTGTGGACATCAAAAGCCGGCACGTCGAAATGCCGTGGTGCCCGATGACGTATTGCTGTCGCCGGGCGCTGCGGCATGTTCGCACCCGGACCGGGCATGCTCGTACATCAGACGCCGTACGCCATACGCCGAGGAAATCTCCCCCCGCTACTGTGCGTGCCGGGCTCGGGCAGGAGGCTCGACGAGGGTCACGGAAGGGTCCTGTCAAGCCGTTGTGCGCCCGGCACGCTGAGGCCATACCCAAGTAGGCCGAGCACACAAACCTGACAGGAACCGATGTCTGACGATTCGCGCCCTTCGCGTACCGCCGCGGTGATTCCCGCCGCCGGCCGGGGCGTACGCCTCGGTCCGGGCGCCCCCAAGGCGCTGCGCGCGCTGAACGGCACCCCCATGCTCATCCACGCGGTACGCGCCCTGGCCGCGTCCCGCGCCGTCTCCCTCGTGGTCGTCGTGGCCCCGCCCGACGGAGCCGCCGAGGTCAAGTCACTGCTCGACGCGCACGCGCTGCCCGAGCGCACCGACTTCCTCGTCGTACCGGGCGGGCAGTCCCGCCAGGAGAGCGTGAAGCTCGGCCTGGACGCCCTGCCGCCCGGCTACGACATCGTCCTCGTGCACGACGCCGCCCGGCCGCTGGTGCCGGTCGACACCGTGGACGCCGTGATCGAGGCGGTGCGCGCCGGTGCGCCGGCCGTGGTGCCGGCCCTGCCGCTCGCGGACACGGTGAAGGAGGTCGAGCCCGCCGAGACCCCCGGTGCGCCGGAGCCCGTGGTGGCCACGCCCGCGCGGGCCCGGCTGCGCGCGGTGCAGACACCGCAGGGTTTCGACCGCGAGATCCTGCTGCGCGCCCACGAGACGGTCACCGACAACGTCACCGACGACGCGAGCATGGTCGAACAGCTCGGGGAACAGGTCGTCGTCGTACCCGGGCACGAGGAGGCCTTCAAGGTCACCCGCCCGCTGGACCTGGTCCTGGCGGAGGCGGTCCTGGCGCGCCGGAGGCTGACCGATGGCTTCTGAGGCACCGCTGCTTCCCCAGGTAGGCATCGGTACCGACATCCATGCCTTCGAGGAGGGCCGCGAGCTGTGGTGCGCCGGCCTGAAGTGGGAGGGCGAGGGGCCGGGCCTGGCCGGGCACTCCGACGCGGACGTCGTGGCGCACGCCGCGTGCAACGCGCTGTTCTCCGCCGCCGGGCTCGGTGACCTGGGGCAGCACTTCGGGACCGGACGGCCGGAGTGGTCCGGGGCGTCCGGGGTGGCGCTGCTGACGGAGGCGGCGCGGATCGTGCGTGAGGCGGGGTTCCGGATCGGCAATATCGCGGTGCAGGTCGTCGGGGCCCGGCCGAAGATCGGCAAGCGTCGGGAGGAGGCGCAGAAGGTGCTGTCGGAGGCGGCCGGGGCGCCGGTCTCGGTGTCCGGCGCGACGACCGACGGGCTCGGCTTCCCGGGGCGGGGTGAAGGGCTCATGGCAGTGGCCACCGCGCTGGTGGTGCGGACGGGCTGATTTCGCCCCCGCCGCCCCTACCCGTCCCGTCCTCCAGGGGCTCCGCCCCCTGGCCCCCGCTGGGGCTTCGCCCCAGACCCCTTTCGGGGGCCCGGCCCCCGGACCCCCGCTGGGCTTCGCCCCAAGACCCTTTCTCGGGGGCCGGCCCCCGGACCCCGCTCCTCAAACGCCGGAGGGGCTGTTTTGAACGCCGGAGGCGCTGGTTTGTGGCGTGAACGTCGCAGGGCACTCCCGTCCGCCGACTACCCTGGACTCGTGACTATTCGCCTGTACGACACCAGCGCCCGGCAGATCCGTGACTTCGCCCCGCTCACGCCGGGTTGTGTCTCGATCTACCTGTGTGGCGCCACCGTGCAGGCGGCCCCGCACATCGGGCACATCCGGTCGGGGCTCAACTTCGACATCCTGCGCCGGTGGTTCGAGTACCGGGGCTACGAGGTGACGTTCGTCCGCAATGTCACCGACATCGACGACAAGATCATCTGGAAGGCGGGCGAGCAGAACCGCCCCTGGTGGTCCATCGGGTACGAGAACGAGCGCGCGTTCAACGACGGTTACCGCGCGCTCGGCTGCCTGCCGCCGACGTACGAGCCGCGTGCCACCGGTCACATCACCGAGATGATCGAGATGATGCGCGGCCTCATCGAGCGCGGGCACGCCTACGAGGCCGACGGCAGCGTCTACTTCGACGTACGGTCCTGGCCCGCCTACCTGGAGCTGTCCCGGCAGGACCTGGAGGAGATGCGCCAGCCCGCCGAGGAGGGCATCACCGGCAAGCGCGACCCGCGTGACTTCGCCATGTGGAAGGCCGCCAAGCCCGGTGAGCCCGACTGGGAGAGTCCGTGGGGCCGCGGGCGCCCCGGCTGGCACCTGGAGTGCTCGGCCATGGCGCACAAGTACCTGGGCAGCGCCTTCGACATCCACGGCGGCGGCCTGGACCTGATCTTCCCGCACCACGAGAACGAGATCGCCCAGGCCAAGGCCTTCGGCGACGACTTCGCCCACTACTGGCTGCACAACGCCTGGGTCACCATGAGCGGCGAGAAGATGTCCAAGTCGCTGGGCAACTCGGTGCTCGTGTCCGAGATGGTCAAGCAGTGGCGCCCGATCGTGCTCCGCTACTACCTGGGAACCCCGCACTACCGCTCGACCATCGAGTACAGCGTGGACGCCCTGCGCGAGGCCGAGTCGGCGTTCGCCCGGATCGAGGGCTTCGTGCAGCGCGTCGTCGAGCTGGCCGGCGGCCCCGTCGAGCCCGCCGCCGAGGTACCGCCCTCCTTCGCCGAGGCGATGGACGACGACCTGGGCGTGCCGCAGGCGCTCGCCGTCGTGCACAACACCGTCCGGCAGGGCAACAGTGCGCTGGCCGCCGACGACAAGGAATCCGCCGTGGCCCGCCTCGCCGAGGTCCGCGCCATGCTCGGCGTCCTCGGCCTCGACCCGCTGGACGCCCAGTGGGCCGGTGAGGGTGAGCGCAGCGAAGACCTGCACGGCGTCGTCGACAGCCTCGTACGCCTCGTACTCGACCAGCGTGAGGCGGCCCGCGCCCGTAAGGACTGGGCCACCGCGGACGCCATCCGCGACCAGCTCAAGCAGGCCGGCCTCGCCGTCGAGGACAGCCCGCAGGGACCGCGCTGGACGCTCGGTCCGCGCTGACCACCCAGGATGTGCCGCCCGGCCACTCGGGCGGCACACTTGCACTGACGTACGTACTTCACCGCATCACACAGACAGGTAGGTCATGGCCGCGAACAACCGCCGCATGTCCGGCAAGAAGGGCGCGCAGGTCGGCAGCGGCGGCAAGCGGCGCCGGTCCCTCGAGGGCAAGGGGCCGACGCCCCCCGCCGAGATGCGCAAGGGCCACGCCAAGCAGCGGGCCGCCACTGCGAAGGCCCGTCGCACACAGGGCCGTCCGCCGCAGCGCCGCGGCGGCAAGGCGGCGTCCGAGCTGGTCGTCGGGCGCAACCCGGTCGTCGAGGCGCTGCGCGGGGGCGTGCCCGCCAGCACCCTGTACGTCCAGCAGTTCATCGACAGCGACGAGCGGGTCCGCGAGGCGCTCCAGCTCGCCGCCGAGCGCGGCGGCATCAACCTCATGGAGGCGCCGCGCCCCGAGCTCGACCGCATGACCAACGGGCTCAACCACCAGGGCCTGGTGCTCCAGGTCCCGCCGTACGAGTACGCCCACCCCGAGGACCTCGCCGACGCCGCCGCGGACGAGGGCGAGGACCCGCTGATCGTCGCCCTCGACGGGGTGACCGACCCGCGCAACCTCGGCGCGGTCGTGCGGTCCGTCGCCGCGTTCGGCGGGCACGGTGTGGTCGTGCCCGAGCGGCGCGCGGCCGGAATGACCGCCGGTGCCTGGAAGACGTCCGCCGGTACGGCCGCCCGTACGCCGGTCGCGCGGGCCACCAACCTCACGCGCGCGTTGGAGGCGTACAAGAAGGCCGGCATCGTCGTGGTCGGACTCGCCGCCGACGGGGACGTCGAACTCGGTGAGCTGGACGCCCTCGGCGGCCCCGTCGCCATCGTCGTCGGCAGCGAGGGCAAGGGCCTGTCCCGGCTCGTCGGGGAGACCTGCGACTTCCGGGTGCGGATTCCGATGCCGGGCGGGGCCGAGTCGCTCAACGCCGGTGTGGCGGCGGGGATCGTGCTGTACGAGGCGGCCCGCCGACGGTCGTGAACAACTGTTCGTCGTAGTCGCCCACTCGGGGTGTTCCGGGCGGTCCGGACAAGCTTGACGCGGTCCGGACACTTCCGGCGAGTCAAAGCAGTGTCCTAATCACACGTCACTCGGTTAGATGAGTGTGGACACCAGAACACCCCGCACACCCACGGGGGACCGTTCGTCGGGATTCGACGACGCTCCCGCGCTGAGCATGGTGAAGGTGCCGAGCGATCCGGCGCAGATCATCGTCAACCATGCGAGCTTCCGCGTGCAGTTGGGCACCTCCTCGGGGCGCGCCCAATCCCCGCGCGTCGCACGGCACTTGAGCGCCGCCGCGGACACCGCCCGCACACCCGTCGCCGGCACGGCGGGCAGAGCGGACCGGACGGCCGGCGCCGCCCGTCGCCGTCCCGTCGTCTGGAGCGGCAGGTCCGCCCCGGACGACACCGGCGCCCACCGCCTGCTCCAGGCCGTGCGCGGTGCGGGTGTCCGCCATCCGGAGGAGTCCGCCGCCGACGCCGGAGCCACCCAGGTCATCCCGCGTATCGATGTCGACGCCGGATACGGCGGTGGCCACTACACCGGATACGCCGACTACGACGAGCTGGACCAGACCGTCGAGACCCCCGTCATCGGCGCGCAGCGCATCCCCGGTACCGGCGAGACGCGTCTGCTGCCGCACACGCGCACCGTCGGCAGCGCCTACGACGAACCGGGCCACGGGGGCGAGCAGTTCGACGGCTACGACGGCTACGACGAGCGCGACGAGTACGGCCGCTACGACGGTTACGACGACACCGCCGCCGGTGAGGACATCACCGGGACGCGCACCCGCCGCCAGGGCGACGATCCTGCCCGGCACGCCTATTACCCCGGCCGCCGGATGAACCTCGGCGTCGTCCTCCTCCCGCTGCGGGTCTTCCTCGGCTGCATCTCCATCTACGCCGGCATGGGCAAGCTCTGCGACCCCGTCTTCTTCGACGGCGGCGAGCGCGGGTCCATGGTCAGGTGGCTCAACACCCTGCACCCCTGGGAAGCCGCCGAGCCGCTGCGCCAGTTCGCCCTCCAGCACCCCGTCGGCTCCGGGCTGCTGATCGCCTTCGCCCAGGTCATCGTGGGCGTCCTCACGGTCCTGGGGTGCTGGCAGCGGGTCGCAGCGGTCGGCGGTGCGCTGCTGTCCGCCGCGCTCCTCGTCACCGTCAGCTGGAAGAGCGTCCCCGCCTACGACGCCCCCGACATCATCTACCTCGCTGCCTGGTCGCCGCTGATCATCGCAGGCGCGCCCGTCTACTCCGTCGACGGCCGGCTGGCCGCACTCGCCTGGCGTCGGCTCGGACCCCGCTCCGACATCTGGGAGCTGCGCCGCTACGTCCTGCGCCGCGGCGTCCTCGTCACCGCTGTCGTCACCGGGCTGACCCTGCTCACCGGCTCGCTGCTCGGCGGTGCCGTCCGCGACGCCGACCGGGTCGTCGTCCCCGGCCCCGGCGAGGCCCCGCGCAATGAACTGCCCGGCTCTCCGCTGCCGTCGAAGCCCGGTGAGCGCAGGGAGAGCACCACCCCGTCGGCCACGGCCGGCACCGCGACCACCCCGGGCGCCACCTCGGCCGCCCCCACGGCAGGCGCCGCGACCACGCCGGGCGCCACCGGCGACAGCGGCACCGCCTCCGGCGGCTCGCCCAGCCAGACCCAGGGCACCGGGGGCGGAGCCCCGCCGCAGCAGTCTGCCCCGGCCGAGCAGGCCCCGAGCACCAGCGCCGGCCCGACCGCCGGAGCCTCGACCGGCGGCACGGGCGCCCCGGGCGGCACCGGCGCCGGCGGCTCCTCCGGTGGAGGGTCCTCGTCCTCCGGGGAGCCCGGACTGGTGGGCGGCCTGCTGGGCTAGGGCGGTCGTACGTGCTCGCCGACTCTCCTCAACGGCCCAGTGCGGCCAGCTCCTTTGCGGCCTCCGTGAGGTCCTTCGCGGTGTCGATGGCACGCCAGTAGGCGCCCTGCGGGATCGGGAAGCCGGCCAGGCGGTGTTCCCGGGCCAGACGGGGGAACGTGGTGCGTTCGTGGTCGCCGCGCTCGGGGAGCAGCGCGGCGAACTGGGGGGAGAAGACGTAGACGCCCGCGTTGATCTCGTACGTCGTCGGCGGGGCCTCGATGAAGTCCGTGATGTGCCCGAAGCCGTCCGTCTGCACCGCGCCCCAGGGGAGGCGCGGGCGGGCCAGAGCGAGCGTCGCCACGGCGTCGCGCTCGGTGTGGAAGTCGGCCATGTCGCGCAGCGAGAAGCGGGTCCAGATGTCGCCGTTGGTGGCGTACCAGGGCCGGTCGGGGTGCGGGAGACGAGCGGCGGCGTACTTCAGGCCGCCACCGCGGCCGAGCGGCTCCGTCTCGACGACGGTCGTGACCGTCACCGGCAGGTCGGCGGACGCCAGCCACTCCTGCAGGACCTCGGCGAGGTGGCCGCAGCTGACCACCACGTCGGTCACGCCCTCCTCGGCGAGCCAGGCCAGCTGGTGGCCGATGATCGGCGTCCCTGTGCCGGGGATCTCGACCATCGGCTTGGGCCGGTCGTCGGTGTAGGGGCGCAGCCGGGAGCCCTGACCGCCGGCCAGGATGACCGCCTGGACGGGCCGCGACAGGACGTTCGGATCAGTCATGCCCGGCACTGTACGCGGGGGTGGGATTGGCAGGGTCGGGGGGCGGGGACCGGGATGCGCCGGGCCCCGGGCCCCTGCCCCGGTCAGCGTGCGTGGCCGGGGCAGGAGACCAAGGGCGGGGTCAGGCGTGGGTGGACAGGATGCCTGAGGCGAAGGCGGTGTCGCAGACGGGGCGGGCGTACGACTGGGCTCGGGTCGGGCCGTAGATGCGGACCGCGGCGCGGCCCAGGGCGCGGGCGATGGACGCACAGTGCCCGGCGAGCGAGGGACGCTCGTTGACGGCCTGCTGGAGGTGGGTGAGCGCGACGCCGGGGTTCTGCTCCTGCAGCTCGGTCAGGAGCTGGTCGCGCAGCACCTCGTGCGGGGCGCGGGTGGCGGTGCGCGACGTGGCGCCGGAGGCCGAGACGTCCGAGGCGGTGAGCACCGAGCTCTCGGGGTTCCCCGACCAGTTGACCCGCGTGACCGCGAGGGTCCCGGAGAGCACCAGGACGACGGGCAGAACGAGGGCGAGGGTGCGGCCGATCCGGCGGGCGGGGCCCTGGCCGCGTCGCGTGGGTTGGGTGGTGGAGTGCTTCACGCGAGTGAGGGTAGCGCCCCGTAATGATTTGGCGACATTTGGTCACCGGTTCGGGGGATGAAGTAGGGCCTATTTTTGGTGCCGGGTTGACGCACGCTGCTCGAAATGAGCCGGTGTGCCGGGGTATTTGTCGACAAGAAAAAGGGCCCCGCCGCAGGCAGCGGGGCCCTTTTCGTCAACCTGGGTGAATTACCCGGGATGGGTGTTTGGTGCGTCAGTCGGAGAGCCGCTCGCCCGTCGAGGTCGAGAAGACGTGAGTCTCGCCCGGCCGCGGCACGACGTGCAGCGTGGCGCCCTTCTCCGGGACTGCACGGCCGCTGACGCGGACGACCAGGTCCTTGAGGTCGTCGCCGACCTTGGCGCTGCCGTAGACGTAGCCGTCGGCGCCGAGCTCCTCGACGACGTTCACGGAGACGGCGAGACCGGCCGGGGCGTCCTCGGTGTCCTTGGACAGGGCGGAGGCGGCGGCGCCGTTGTGCTCGACCACGTCGAAGTGCTCGGGGCGGACGCCGACGGTGACCGTGCGGTCACCCTTGTCGGAGGCGGCCTTCAGCGCCTCGCGGTTGACCGGCACCACGCTGTTGCCGAACTTCACGCCGCCGTCGGTGATCGGGACCTCGACGAGGTTCATCGCCGGGGAGCCGATGAAGCCGGCCACGAAGAGGTTGGCCGGGCGGTCGTACATGTTGCGCGGCGAGTCGACCTGCTGGAGCAGACCGTCCTTCAGCACGGCCACCCGGTCGCCCATCGTCATGGCCTCGACCTGGTCGTGGGTGACGTAGACGGTGGTGATGCCGAGGCGGCGCTGCAGCGAGGCGATCTGCGTACGGGTGGACACGCGGAGCTTGGCGTCCAGGTTGGACAGCGGCTCGTCCATGAGGAACACCTGCGGCTCACGCACGATGGCGCGGCCCATGGCGACACGCTGGCGCTGACCACCGGAGAGCGCCTTCGGCTTGCGGTCCAGGTACTCGGTGAGGTCGAGGATCTTCGCGGCCTCCTCGACCTTCTGCCGGATCTCCGTCTTGTTGACGCCGGCGATCTTGAGCGCGAAGCCCATGTTGTCGGCGACGGTCATGTGCGGGTACAGGGCGTAGTTCTGGAACACCATGGCGATGTCCCGGTCCTTGGGCGGCAGATGCGTGACGTCGCGCTCACCGATGCGGATGGCGCCGGAGTTGACGTCCTCCAGGCCCGCGAGCATCCGCAGGGAGGTGGACTTGCCGCAACCGGACGGACCGACCAGGACGAGGAACTCCCCGTCCTCGATCTCGATGTCGAGTGCGTCGACGGCGGGCTTGGTGGAACCCGGGTAGATCCGGGTCGCCTTGTCGAACGAGACAGTGGCCATGGTGAATGGGCCCCCTTCTACCGGCAGGAACGTGCCGGACGATCCGTTGTAGGAAGGTGGTGGTGTAGTCCACGAGAGCGGACTGGCTCAGGACGGTACCTGCCGTTCACCCGTTCTGTCAGTAGTCCGGGGGCTGTGAACTTCGCGGAAATTTTCGACAGGGCTCGGCCGGGACCTGGGTACACTGCACAGGCACGTACGTCACGCGCGCGTGCAGGCCTCCTTAGCTCAGCTGGTCAGAGCGCCGCTCTTGTAAAGCGAAGGTCGTCGGTTCGAATCCGACAGGGGGCTCTAGCTGTGACCAGGGAAACACGCCCCCGCGACACGTGATCACGGGGGCGTTGACGGCAGACCTTGACGGCAGTCCCTTACCGGCGCCGTTTGAGCAGCCGGTCCATGTGGCTCATCGCCTCCCGTCGACTGTCGTCGCTCACGTGGGTGTAGACGTTCATCGTCACCGCGATCTGCGAGTGGCCCAGGATCTCCATCACAGTGCGCGGTGCGACGCCGGCCGCGAACAGCAGGGACGCGCACCCGTGCCGGGTGTCATGTAGCCGTACCTGCGGGAGTCCTGCGGATGACGCGATCCTCAGGAAGGACCGGTACAGGTTCCGGGGCTCGACGGGCCGGCCACTGCGGGTGGTGAACACGTGATCGCTCTCGTGCCAGTCCGCGCCGGCTGCGGCCTTCCGCTCGGCCTGCCGTAAACGCTGCCACCGGAGCGGCGCCACGCACATCAGCGGAACGGGGATCACTCGCGCTCGCCGGTTCTTGGTCGTGTCCAAGTACAGCTCCTTGCCGCCTCGGTGCAGCGTGGTCCGGACGGTCAGGGTGCGCCGGTCAAGGTCGACGTCCCGCCACTGAAGCCCCAGGATCTCCCCGCGTCGGAGACCGAGTGCGACGGCCAGAACGAACGCGGGATACAGCGGGTCGGTTCGAGCGGTTTCCAGGAAGGTCAGGGTCTCGTCCAGCGACCAGGGGCGCAGTTCTCGCGGTTCGACTCGCGGTGCGGGGACCAACTGCACGACGTTGCGACTGATCAGTTCCTCACGGCAGGCGGCGGTGAGCGCTGTGCGGAGGACACGGTGCGCCTCTTTGGCCGTTGCCGCCGACGCTTGCGCGGTGACCTCCGAGATCATCCGTCGCACGTTTGCCGTGGTGAGCGACTCCAGGCGGCGACTGCCCAGGAACGGCACGAGGTAGAGCCGCACGTGCATCTCGTACTTCACGTACGTCGTGCGCTTGCGGTTCGGCCGGATGTGCTCCTCCAGCCAATACGGGAGCCACTCGGAGAGCTTGGCCGACCGGGACGGCGTCGGGATCCCCTGGCGGTCGCGCCGCACGAGTTCCTGACGCTTCTCGTCGCACTCCTCCCAGGTGGCGCCGTAGACCGTCTTGCGCTTGCGGGTGCCGTCGGGCTGCGGCACGTAGACGCGCGCCTCGAAGCGCCCGTCCTTGCGCTGCCAGATGCTGCCGGCGCCGTTGGGGTTCCTCTTTCGGGGTGCCATCAGGCTGCGTTCTCCTCGATCTGTTCCTGAATGAAGGCGCGCAGGCTGTCGGGGGAGATGCGGCATGCGCGCCCGACGGTGAAGCTCGCCAACTGGCGGGAGCGGATGAGGTCGTAGACCTTGCTGCGGCTCAGGCGTAGGGCCTTCATGACCTCGGGGACCGTCAGTGCCTCATGGGCCGTGGGCATGGCGGTGCTCATCGGGGTGTGCCTCCTCGGCAGGGCGACAAGGGGCTGAGCAGTGTTGGGCCCGCATTGCTGTGGGTCGCGTCTCAGCGCGACTCAGAGTGGTTTGGCGGGGTGTTGAGTCGCGGTGAGTCACGACGCGGGTGATTGCGGCTCGGACAGGCTGAGGGTGATCCCGGCGTAGGTGGGCACCTGTCGGCCGTACTGATCGCGGGGCGCGTCCGTCGAAGCTGGGGTACGACGGAGAGCAGGTTGCGGCCGAACATCTGCTTCGTGCCAACGCCGCGGACGCCGTTGTCCTCGGCCCACTCCCGCCAGACCGCCCACAGCGTGTCCACGGGAACCGTGCAGGCGGGCCCGGTGGTGCAGCGTTCGCGGACGAACGCGCTGGTCGGGGAGGCGGTGTCCTGCATGATGGCCACCGGTTCCCGCGATGAAGGCGGCTCAGCGATCCGGCCCGTGCGCTCCAGGCGGGCCAGCCCGTCCAGGGCCCAGTTGAGGATGCCGGGCATCTCGGCGGCGAGCCGGTCTGTCAGGCCGGTGTCCTCCTTGCCGAGCCACGACACCGTCATGTTCAGCACCACGAAGCGGCGGGCGATGACCCCGGAGGAGTCGCCGAAGTTCGGCAACTCGTTGGTGAGGATCATCAGCCGGGTGGGCAGCCTGCCCGTCCACGGGTCGCGGAACTTCCGGTCGATGTCGATGGTGTCCTCACCGGAGATGGTCAGCAGCCGTTCGACGACCTGGCCTCCGTCCTTGCCGGACAGGCGCGCATCGGAGATGACCGCAAGCGGCTTGCCGAGCAGGGAGGAAAGGCCGAAGTTGCTGCCGAGTCCGGCGAGGGTGGGGCCGGCGAGGTTCTCGCGTCCGACCAGCTCTTTGAGGACGCGGGCGATGGTGCCCTTGCCCGACCGCGATGGGCCCTTGATGAGCAGGATCTTTTGCTGGTCGGTGCGGCCGGACAGGACATAGCCGAACCATTCCTGAAGCGCGTTGATGGCGTCCAGGTCGTCGGGCCAGATCTGCCGCAGAAAGCGTTCCCAGGTGGGGGCGGTGGCCTGCGGGTCGTATGCGTAGGGCACGGAGACGAGGTTGAAGAATCCGGGCCGGTGCGGGAGCAGGGCGCGGTCGCGGATGCGTAGCAGCCCGTTTTCGCAGGCCACGATGGGGCTGTTGTCCTGCTCGCTCGCGTCGTTCTGGTCGATCCAGGCGGGGGCGTCCACCTCGGTGGGCAGCAGGGTGACGGCGCCGAGTGCGTCCAGAAGGTTGCTGATCTTTTGTTTCGTGGGCGCCCAGTCCCGCGTCTCAGGCTGTCCGTCCTTGCCGGGGGTGCTGTACGTGGCGTGCTCCAGCCGCTTGTACATGGCGGCGCGCATCTGCTGCTCGTCCAGCTCCCGCCAAGAGGTGCCGGTCCAGCGCATCCACGAACCACGCCAGCGGCGGCACAGCAAATGCCCGTCGGGCGTCTGCCAGTCCGGGAGGAGCCGGCGGGCGACGGCCATGGGGTTGGAGGGTGCGGGCAGTTCTTCCGGGCCGGTCATGCGGCGGTCCTCCCCTCCTGCGGCGTTCGGAGCGGGCAGTGGTCGCGGTGGTCTTGGTGGTCTTGGATCAGGGCGAGTACTCGCCGCTGACCGACGGCGCGGCGGTGCCGGCCGCACAGGCACTTCGAGGTGGCGGTAGGCGCCGCGCCGTACGGTGCGCTGATGTGCAGCCACGCCACGACGTAGCGGCCGTCTTCGGCCTGCGGGTCAGGGATAGGAGCAGAAAGGACGCCCTTACGGGCGGCGCCTGTCGACTCGCCCACGGCCGTCCGTGGTGCGGCCTGTACGGCGTCCTGCGGCCCGTTGGCGGGGAGGTTGGGCTTGTCGGGTCATGCTGCCGTCTCCTGGCCGACGTTGAGGCCGTTGGCGACGGCGCGACGGGCGTAGCCCTCGGGAACACCCATCAGGACCGCGGCGGCCACGACTTCCTCACCGAGAGCCTCAAGGTCGCACGGGCCAGGGCAGCCGGCGTGCTGGATGGCCAGGAACCGGGCCACGCCGAACGCCTGCGATCCCGCCCCCCGACTCGGTCCGGGCGCGCACCAAGGTCAGGCCGCGTTCAAGGCCGCTGCGTACGAACCGCGCGGTGTGCCGACAACCGGTGGCAACGATCCGGTCCCAGGTGGGGGGCGCGGGGACGGAAGAGACCACCCTCCCCGGCGCGGGCGTGGTGTCTTCCTTCCTGGCCAGGGCGACGACGGACGACGGCATCCGGGCCATGGTGCCCGTGCCGTATCCGAGCCACCGGGCGTAAGCCATGCGGGACTTGATGTCCACGCCGGGCATGACGGCGTTGGAGGACGGAATGGTGCCGCGGTAGATCCAGTGTTCCCCGCGCGTCGTCGGGACGGTCCGGGTGGCGGGCAGCGTCGTACGCGCCCACTGCTACGACGAGAATGACCGACCACTACGAGTAATGATCACGATCCTTCCGGGAGACCGACACGTCGTCAGGTACGACGTTTCCGCCGAGTGAGCGCGTCTCCCAGGAGCGAACAAGCGTGAAGGCTCTCGAAAGCATTGATCCGACATTGCCGAAGGACTGGCACCCTGAGCAGGTCTGGTACACCTCCTACGGCTCCAACATGCATCTTGATCGGCTCGCCTTCTACATCAGAGGCGGCCAGCCGCCTGGTACTGCAAAGGAGTACCCCGGGTGCCGAAATCCGGCGATGCCGACTCGATCGATCCCGGTGGAACTGACCGGAGCCATGTACTTCGCCACCGAGTCGCCGGTGTGGGGAGGGGGCAGGGCGTTCTATGACCCGCAGGTGAGTGGCCGTGTGCTCGCCAGGGCGCACTTGGTAACTGTCGACCAGTTCTTCGATATCGCCGCCCAGGAGATGTACAGAGATCCAGGAATGAGTCTCGACCTGGTTGACGTGCTGAGGAATGGGCGAGCCGTCTTGGGGGAGGGGCGCTACGAGACGTTGGTGTGCGCTGGCCAAGTTGACGGTCTGCCTGTCCTGACCTTCACCGCCCCATGGGGGATGGACGATGTGCAGTGGGTCCCACCCTCGCCCGCCTACGTGAGTTTCCTGTCTTCAGGGCTCCTGTCGGCTGGCGCGTGGGATCTGCAGGCGGTCGCGTCATACGTCGCAGCCTGCCCCGGCGCGTCTGGCCACTGGTCTGAGCAGGCCATTGCAACCTTGCTCGGCGAATGGGGCGGGCAGTAGCGGTCGCCTGACGAGAACTCCTAATACTCCGGGGCACTCGGTCTCACCGGCGCGACACGCGGGATCGGGGTCTTTCTACCGGTGGTTTGTTAGGGCGGGTTCAGGTAGGGGTTGAGTCGTTGGCCGTGGCTGACTGCGTCGATCAAGTCCTGTAATGCTGCTGGTGGGGGCGTGCTGGACCAGGCTTTCCACCAGCGTTGCAGCAT
>NZ_JBQQCE010000040.1:0-34225 GCF_052245645.1 Streptomyces sp. KR55
GGGAATTCGGGGCGGTGGTCGACGGATCGGTTTCCGACCGGGACCGCCATGCTGGAATAACCAGCGGTTCGGTGAGAGGGAGAATCCTCGTCGAGGATTTCCGCCCCACCGTGCGGTCTCATTTCCTTCTCGGTGAGGCCCGCACTTCAATTAGGCCTGTCCGGCAAGGCGCCGTCATGCTCCGAGGACTCGGGACTTGACGGAGTCGGAGGCGTCGGGTAAAAGCCCGAGGAACTGCCGCCGGGCGCCCATGGCCGTTCGGGGTCCTGGTGGCCACGGCAGGGGTCAAGTGAGTCCTGAGTACCCATCAATTTCCTAGGTGTCGGGGGTTTCTGACGGCACGTTCGCTCGGCATTGCCCGACGCGGGCGTCGCCCACCTGTGGCGCGCCCCCGTGCGCCCAGCCAGGGACGTGCTTGCGCGGATCAGGCGACGGCGGCGTGTCAGGACGAGAGAGGGCTCCGGTGCCGCCGCGGTCACCGCTGTGGCCCTTGGCGACGGCGGCGACCGCGGCGTGGGCGACGGCGCGGGCGGCGAAAACCAGACGACGCGTCCGGATATTGCTGTGCATGAGAATTTTCCTTCCTCTTTCGCGCGCTCTCGAAAATGATCAAAAACCTCGACATTCCCGAGGCGGACGTATGTGTGGTTCTCGGATGAACGACCTCGCTTCGCAATGCAAGGCCGCTCACGGTGCAGGGCTGCGTGCGACGGCCCGCACCTGCAGCCTTCCTGCGGACATACGAACGGCCTGGCTGGGCGTTGCCGCCCAGCCAGGCCGTGAACTCGATGCTGCCTGCAGAAATCAGGTCAGAGTGTTGCCGTTCCCATTACCATTCCCGTTGCCGTTGACGGTGTTGTTGTTCCCGATGACGATGATGGTGACGGGGCCATTCCCATTGCCGTTCCCATTACCATACTTGGTGCCGCCGTGGCGATTTTGCTTGTTGTTCTTGTTGTGCTTGTTGTAATTTTTGTACTTCTTGGGCTTGTCGTGACCGCTGTGGCCACCGTGGTCGACTGCAGCCGTGGTCACGGTGCCGGCGTGCGGCGTCGCCGGGGCGGCGAACGCGCTGGTGGGCATCAGCACACCTCCTGCGGCCATGGCGGTCGTGGCGGTAGCCATCAGAAGGCGCTGCGTCCGAGAGGTGCGGGGCATGGGAATTCTCCTCCAGCGAGCAAGGTCGGGGGGTTGCCGAACGGCCCTGTCGGTTCACGGGCCTTCTCCGGCGGGACACATGTCCCGTACCGTCGCATCGCCAAGGTCGTTCCGGACGATGCGGGTGGGCCGGCTGCTCTCCGTGGCCCATGCCTCAAGTAAGCCCTGGCAGACGAATCCCGTCATGCCGCTGAAATTCGGGACTTGACAGCTGGTGGCGGTCCCGATAAGGGGCCATGGCCGCCGATCGACACGCGTCTCCCACCCGCGCAATCTCCCCGTCCGCGGAAGATGCCCCTGGTGCCGTGACCGGGGACGTTCACCGGGTGGGGTTGTGGTGGTGGATGATGTCGCGGGCTGGTTGCCGGACCGCTTCGAAATCGCTGGACGCCTTGGAGTCAGTCGGTGAGCATGCGCAGGTGACAGATGAAGCCGATCACCTGAGGCCGCTCACGCGGAGCCCGAGACGTATCCGTTTTGTCGAGCTGTCCGGCGGGGTGATGTCCGCTTTGCTGGATGGAGACCTGTCCGGAGCCGGCAGGATGGCCGGGGTTTCGCTGACCGAGTACTTCGTGACCGACAGAGCACGGTGGCTGTGGCGGTTCCGGCTCGACCAGATGGCCGCCGATCCCGGCCATGCGCGGTGGATGGTGCGGCAAGCGGTCGTCGGCGACAAGGGTCTCGTCGTCGGACATGCCGGGTTCCACGGACCGCCCGATGAGGTCGGCATGGTCGAGATCGGCTATTCCGTCGCTCCCGGCTTCCGCCGCCAGGGATACGCCCGATCCACGCTGATCGAGTTGCTTCGCCGGGCAGCAGCGGAAACCGCAGTCACAACCGTGCGGGCGACGATCAGCCCCGACAACGTGGCATCCCTGGCCACGATCGCGGGCTTCGGCTTCGTTGAGGTCGGAGAGCAGTGGGATGAGGAGGACGGTCTCGAACTCGTCTTTGAGGTCCCTGCCTGCCGTGTTCCACCCGCATGACGGGAAGGTTCGCGGCAGAACGCTGAGCTACTCGACCACCGCCACCATCGTCCCCGCCGTCCCGAACGTCCACAGCGCCGAGCTGTCGGTCGACTTCATGCGGATGCCGCCCGTCTGGGTGCCGGACGCGGCCGGTGGGGGCGATGAGCCGTCCACCGCGGCGGAGAAGGCGATGTTGACGCCGGACTTGGCGGCGAAGTACACGACGTGCTCGATCTCCACGCCGTCGGAGCCCGTGGTGGCCTCCGTCCGCGTCCCGACCGTGTACGTGCCGGGGTCCGGGTCGACCGTGCCGGGCCACACGGTGAACGTACGGCGGGCGCTGTCGCTCGCGTCGACCAGCCATACGCGCCGCTCGCCGAGGGAGTAGACGATGCGCCGCCCGGTGCCGGAACCGTCCGGTACCGCGGCGGGCTGGGATTCCGTCGGCGCGGCCGAGGGCTGCGCGCTCGCGGACGCCGAAGGGCCGGGCCGGGCCGCCGTGGCCGTGGGCCGGGGTCCCTGTTCGGCCTGGACGGCCAGGACCGCGACCCCCGCTATCGCCCCCACGGTCAGGCCGGTGACCCAGGCCCACGAGGGAAGCCGTCGGGCACGCACGGGCACGCATCTCCTCAGTCTCCGACCCCCGATGCCGGGGGTCGGATCATCGTACTGCGAGGGGCCGAGTCCCCATCCCTCAGTCCAGTACCGGCAACAGCTCCGGCAGGTGTCCGTCCGAGGCCGCCGCCGCCCGCTGCCGTTCCTCCGGCACCTCGCCGTACAGCGTCGTCCGCGGCTTCGCCGGGCGGCCGGCCGCCTCGGCGACGGCCACCAGGTCGCGCACCGACTTGTACGAGCCGTAGGAGGAGCCCGCCATCCGCGAGATCGTCTCCTCCATGAGCGTGCCGCCGAGGTCGTTCGCGCCGGAGCGGAGCATCTCCGCCGCGCCCTCCGTGCCCAGCTTCACCCAGCTGGTCTGGATGTTGGGGATGTGCGGGTGGAGGAGCAGGCGGGCCATGGCCGTCACCGCGCGGTTGTCCCGCATGGAGGGGCCGGGGCGCGCGATGCCCGCCAGGTACACCGGCGCGTTGGTGTGGATGAACGGGAGCGTCACGAACTCCGTGAAGCCGCCCGTCCGTTGCTGGATGCCGGACAGGGTGCGCAGGTGGCCGAGCCAGTGGCGGGGCTGGTCGACATGGCCGTACATCATCGTCGACGACGAGCGGATGCCCAGCTCGTGCGCCGTCGTGATCACCTCGATCCAGGTCGCCGTGGGCAGCTTGCCCTTGGTCAGGATCCAGCGGACCTCGTCGTCGAGGATCTCCGCCGCCGTCCCGGGGATGGAGTCGAGGCCGGCCTCCTTCGCCGCTGCCAGCCACTCGCGGATGGACATGCCGGTGCGCGTCGCGCCGTTCACGACCTCCATCGGGGAGAAGGCGTGCACGTGCATGCCGGGGACGCGGGACTTCACCGCCCGTGCGATGTCGAAGTACGCCGTCCCTGGGAGGTCCGGGTGGATGCCGCCCTGCATGCAGACCTCGACCGCGCCCACGTCCCAGGCCTGTTGAGCCCGGTCGGCGACCTGGTCCAGCGACAGCGTGTACGCGTCGGCGTCCGTGCGGCGCTGGGCGAAGGCGCAGAAGCGGCAGCCCGTGTAGCAGACATTGGTGAAGTTGATGTTCCGCGTGACGATGTACGTGACGTCGTCACCGACCGCCGACTTACGGACGTCGTCCGCCACCGCGCACAGCGCGTCCAGCGCCGGGCCGTCCGCGTGCAGCAGCGCCAGCGCCTCCTCGTCGGTCAGCCGGGTCGGGTCGTCGGCCGCCACCCGCAGCGCCGCACGCACATCCGTGTCGATGCGCTCCGGTGCCATACCGGGGGCGGCCGCCTCGCGCAGGGCCTCCCAGTCGCCGTAGACGACGTCGAAGTCCTCCCGGCGGTCGCCGGTACGGCCCTCGGTGTCGATCGTGGTGTGGAGGTCCGTACGGCCCGACGGCTGGAAGGCCTCCTCCGGCTCCTGCCACGGGTGGCCCTCCACCACCGCGTCCGGGCGGGCGAGGCCGGTCTCCGGGTCCGCCAGGGCGCGGACGTGCGGCAGCAGTCGTGGGTCCAGCCAGGGTTCGCCGCGCGTGACGAACTCCGGGTACACGCACAGACGTTCCCGCAGCTCGAAGCCGGCCGCTCGGGACCTCTCGGCGAGTTCCTCGATCTGCGGCCAGGGGCGTTCGGGGTTGACGTGGTCGATCGTCAGCGGCGACACCCCGCCCCAGTCGTCGATGCCGGCGCCGATCAGACGCTCGTACTCGGCGTCCACGAGGTTCGGCGGGGCCTGGAGGCAGGCCGACGGGCCCATGATGTGCCGGGCGACCGCCACCGTGGCGACCAGCTCGTCCAGCTCCGCGTCCGGCATGCCGCGCATCGCGGTGTCCGGCTTGGCGCGGAAGTTCTGGATGATCAGTTCCTGGATGCCGTGGTACGAGCGGGAAACGCGGCGCAGCGCGAAGAGGGACTCGGCGCGTTCCTCGTACGTCTCGCCGATCCCGATGAGGAGCCCGGACGTGAAGGGGACGGAGGAACGCCCGGCGTCCTCCAGGACGCGCAGGCGTACGGCGGGTTCCTTGTCCGGGGAGCCGTGGTGCGGGCCGCCGGGCTCGGACCAGAGGCGCTCGGCGGTCGTCTCCAGCATCATGCCCATGGACGGCGCCACCGGCTTCAGCCGCTGGAAGTCGGTCCAGGTCATGACCCCGGGGTTGAGGTGGGGCAGCAGGCCCGTCTCCTCCAGGATGCGGATGGAGATGGCGCGGACGTAGGCGATGGTGTCGTCGTAGCCGTGCGCGTCGAGCCATTCGCGCGCCTCCGGCCAGCGGTCCTCGGGCTTGTCTCCGAGGGTGATCAGCGCTTCTTTGCAGCCCAGCGCGGCGCCGCGCCGGGCGATGTCGAGGACCTCGTCGGGGGACATGAACATCCCGTGTCCCGCCCGGCGCAGCTTGCCGGGCACGGTGACGAAGGTGCAGTAGTGGCACTTGTCCCGGCACAGCCGGGTGAGGGGGATGAAGACGCTCTTCGAGTACGTGATGACGCCGGGGCGGCCGACCGCCTCCAGGCCCGCGTCCCGCACCCGGGCGGCGGACGCGGCGAGGTCCTCGAGGGCCTCGCCGCGGGCTTGTAGCAGAACCGCAGATTCCGTCACATCGAGCGCGACGCCGTCCCGGGCGCGCTTGAGGGCGCGACGCAGGGAGTTCTCGGTGGGTCCGGTTCCGGAGGTCGCGGAAGTCGTCATCCTTCGAGCATACGGTCGAGGTGATCAGGTCCGGGCGGTCAGTCCAGGAAGCCGCCGTACCCGTCCAGCGCCCGCAGCACCTCCGCCTCCCCGGCCGGCGGCAGCTGTACGACGACCTCCTCGATGCCCAGCGCCGCGTAGTGCGCGAGCTTGCCCGGGGTGGGGTGGACGGCGTACGGCACGACCTGCAACGCCTCCGGGGCGCGGCCCGCGTCGGCCCATGCGGCGCGCAGCAGGGGCAGCGACTCGGACAGGCCGCGCCCGCCGATGGGCAGCCACCCGTCGGCGTACTCGCAGATGTGCGCGAACAGCTTCGGCCCGGCGGCACCGCCGATGAGCGTGCGCGGCCCGACGACCGGCCCGCGCGGCTTCTGCACCGGCTTGGGGTACGCGAAGCTGGCCCGTACGCTGCCGAACTCGCCCTCGTACGCGGTCGGTTCCTCCGCCCACAGCGCGCGCATCAGCGCCATCCGGTCCCGGACCAGCTCACGCCGCGTCCGCCATTCCACGCCGTGGTCGGCGGCCTCCTCGACGTTCCAGCCGAAGCCGAGGCCGAGGGTGAAGCGGCCGCCGGAGAGGTGGTCCAGGGTGGCGATCTGCTTGGCCAGGTCGATCGGGTCGTGCTGGGCGGCCAGCGTGATGCCGGTGCCGAGGCCGAGGCGTTCGGTGACGGCGGCGGCCTGGCCGAGCGCGACGAAGGGGTCGAGGGTGCGGCCGTACTCGGGCGGCAGTTCGCCGCCCGGCGGGTACGGGCTGGTCCGCTCGACGGGGATGTGGGTGTGCTCGGGCAGGTACAGCCCGGCGAAGCCCCGCTGCTCCAGCTCACGGGCGAGCCGGGTCGGGGTGATGGTCTCGTCGGTGAGGAAGATGGTGACGGCGATACGCATGACCCATCTCTACCGGGGGACGCCTCATCTGTACATACCGACCGGTCGGCAGATCCTTGCGCGACGATGTGCGGGCGGCGCCGTAAGCCCCCGATTCCCTTACTGTGCCCGGAAGTTCACGCGCGCCCCCGAAACTGGGGGCATGTCTGAGGACCACGGTGGCATCGGCAGACGTGCGCTGGTCGTGACGGGAGCGGCGGCCGCCCTTACGTTGGGTGGCGTGACCTTCGCGAGCGGCGCCGAGGCCGCGGACGGCGACCAGGAGACACGGACGGTACGGGGCACCCTTCCGGCCGGTTCGCCCGACTTCGTGTACGTACCGCTGGACATCCCCTCGGGGGTACGGGAGCTCAAGGTCGCGTACACCTACGACCTGCCCTCCGTCCCGGCCGGCACCGTGGGCAACGCCCTCGACATCGGCATCTTCGACGAACGCGGTACGGAGCTGGGCGGCCGGGGCTTCCGGGGCTGGTCGGGAGGCGCCCGCACGGAGTTCTTCATCCGCGCGGACGAGGCGACGCCCGGCTACCTCCCGGGGCCGGTCCGCCCCGGCACCTGGCACATCGCACTGGGCCCGTACACGGTGGCGCCGCAGGGGCTGACGTACGAGATCACGATCACGCTGACGTACGGCGAGCAGGGCGAGACCCCGGACGTGGTCTACCCGCCGGAGCGGGCGAAGGGGCGGGGCCGGGACTGGTACCGGGGCGACTGCCACCTGCACTCCTGGTACTCCGACGGCCGTCGCACCCCCGCGGAGATCGCGGCCCTCGCGCGTGCGGCGGGCCTGGACTTCATCAACACCTCCGAGCACAACACGCATGCGTCCCACGCCCATTGGGCCGACGTGGCCGGCGACGACCTGCTGGTCATGCTGGGCGAGGAGGTCACGACCCGCAACGGTCACGTGGTCGCCCTCGGCACGGAGCCCGGCACCTTCATCGACTGGCGTTACCGGGCCCGCGACCACCGCTACGGCCGTTTCGCCCGCCAGATCCGCCGCGCCGGGGGCCTGGTGGTGCCGGCCCATCCGCACGCCACCTGCATCGGCTGCAACTGGAAGTTCGGCTTCGGCGAGGCGGACGCCGTCGAGGTGTGGAACGGGCCGTGGACCCCCGACGACGAGATGTCGCTGGCGGACTGGGACAGCATGCTGGTCTCGTCGGTGCGGAACGGGCGCGACTGGATCCCGGCGATGGGCAACAGCGACGCCCACCGGGACCCGGATGTCGTCGGCCGTCCGCAGACGGTGGTGCTGGCCGACGATCTCACCCGGGAGGCGATCCAGGAGGGCATCCGCGCGGGCCGCTCGTATGTCGCCGAGTCCAGGAACGTCGTCCTGTCCTTCACGGCTTCCGGCGGGCGAGGCGAACACGCAGGCATCGGCGAGCGGTTGGAGGTGGACCGGGAGACACCGGTGACCGTCCGCCTGGAGGTCAGCGGCGCCCCGCGCTGCACCGTCCGGTTCGTCACCGACCAGGGGGTGCTGCACACGAGTGCGCCGCTGCCGGTGACCGGTTCGGGCGTCGTGGAGTGGCGTACGACGCCTTCTTACGCGGCTTACGTACGGGCGGAGCTACGGCACGAGGCGGCACTGGGGCCGCTGCCGGGGCCGCCGGCGGCGTTCACGAACCCGGTCTTCCTCGGTTCGCTCACTTCACGGTGACGGTGTACGTCGTCCGCTCGGCGGCCGGCCGGGAGACGGGCGCGGTCGTGGCCGGGGCCGGGGAGGCGCGGTCGCCGTCGCAGGCGTAAACCGGGCAGTGCAGCAGCACGATACGGGTGCGGCCCGCGCCGGTGGCCTCGAAGGTGAAGACCCGCCGGCCGCCGGAGCCGACCAGGCTCCCGGTGTCGTCGTCGGCGTGGTAGTCGTCGCCGCGGCTGCGGACCACCGAGGCGTCGGGCTTCGGCGTGACCAGATACCAGCGCTCGCCGGTGGAGGGGTTCTCGTCGACGGTGAGGGTGAAGCGATCCCCGGGCTCGGCGGTGATGCTGCGCTCGTCGATGCCGTACTCGGCAGGACCGCCGCAGCCCGCGGTGAGGGCGAGAAGCGCGACCGCGGCGGCGACGGCACGGCCCGTTGTGGACCGGGTCACTCGATGTCCCCTCAGTACTGGGACAGGGCCGAGGGCCGCTCGGCGAACGCCGGCATCGTGGTCAGCTCACCGTCCGGCGTCCGGACGCTGTTCGCCTGCGTCCGGACGAGCTGATCGCTGCCCGCGTAGGCCCCCTTGGCCAGGTGGACCTTGGTCGCCAGCTCGTGCAGGGCGTCCCTCAGCGTACGGGCCTCGGCTTCCCAGGCCGTCGCGAAAGCGTTGAAGGCCGGTGCGGACGCGGCACCGCCCAGGGCGTCCTGCGTGTAGCACACCGTGGGGGCGACGGCCTTGCGGATCTTCTCCGCGTCGTCACCACAGCCATCCAGCTCCCCGGCCGGCCCGGACATCTTCGTGGTGGCTACCCGGTAGCCCTGCCCAGCAGGCATCGTCTCCCCCGTCCCCGTGCTGTCGGCATTCTCAACTCGACCGTCTGCAAACGGCATTGCAAACGATCGGCCGACGGGAGGCTAGCATGCGCCCCCCGAAGTGGAGCCGGTCGGCTACCGGCGGACGCGAGCGCCGCGGCGCAGGCCGATCAGTTCGGCGACCGCGTCCAGCCAGCGGGCGGCACGCACCTCGCCCTCCGGCGTGGTGACGGCCTGCCCGGCGGTCTCCAGCCAGTCGCGCAGGTGCGCGGACGCGGCTCGGGAGGGGAGCGGCTCGGGCAACTGCGCGGCGTACGCCAGACCGCCGGACCGGACGATCTCCGCCACGTACGCCACCGAGCGCGGCACGACGCCGAGCCGGTCGAGGGTGACGGCGGCCGCGATGGCGCCGTCACCGAACAGGGCGGTGCGGAAGGCGTCCTGGGTCAGTCCGTAGCGCAGCAGCACGGGCACGTCGGTGGCGGCGAGGATCTCGTCGTCGGTGCGGGTGGCGGGGGTGTGGGGCATGGGGGCCTCGTTTCGGTCCGGGTCAGCGGACCGTGACGGTGAAGACGTAGAAGCCGGCCTTGGCGTCCGGGGTGCCGGTGACCGTGGGATACGGGGAGAAGGAGGGCGAGGGGGACGCGGCGGGGGACGGTGATGCCGTGTCGGTGGGGTACGGGTCGGCCAGACCGGTGTCGGTGGGGACCGCGGTCCCCGTGTCGGAGGGGCCGTGGCAGGTGTTCATCGGGCACCAGAGCAGCCGTACCGTCGTCCTGCCCTTCTTCAGCGCGGTGAAGTCGAAGGACTGGGTGCCGTCGCCGCCGCCTTCGAGGTCGCTGCCCTCCCAGTCCTCCCGCTCCCCGCGGTACTTCAGCACGGACGCGTCCGGCCTGGGGTCGGTGAGGTACCAGTGCTGGTTCAGGCTCGGACTGGCCGGGAGAGTGAGGGAGAACTCCTCCCCCTCCTGCACGGTGATGGCCCGGTCCTCGGGACCGTGGGCGGCGCCGCCGCCCTCCGGGCTGCCGCAGCCGGTGACGGTGAACAGGGCGGCCAGCGTGGCCGCGCCGAGGAGAAGTGTGCGAGTGCTCATGGTCAGTCCTGGGGTACGTGGACGGCATATGCGTCGGGCAGGTCGTTGTCGCTCGCCTTCGCCATGCCGCCGTTGACGAAGTCCTCCTCGCTGACCCAGGTGGTCGTGCCCCAGGGGTTGTAGATCTGGAGCATGTCGCCCTCCTGGCCGATGATCATCATCGCGTGGCCGGACCGGTCGCCGTTCTCGTCGTGGCCCTCGACGCCGATGGGTACCGGTTTGCCCTCGGCCACCGCCTTCTCGATGTCCGGCAGGATCTCGCGCCGCGCGTCGGCATCGCGGACCTCCCGGAGCTCGTAGGAGCTGCCGGTGTTGGGGCTGATCTCCTTGTTGACGACCTCGCTCTTGCCGTCGAGGTCCATACCGTTCCAGTCGTCGCCGCCGTCGCCCTCCTCGTGCACCCGGTGCTGTTCGTCCACCAGACGCCGCCGGAAGGCTTCGGGGTCGTTCTCCTGGCCGCTGGGCCCGCCGGTGAGTTCGAGGGCGTAGATCGGGTCGGTCATGGCGCGGGCGGTGATGGTGGAGGAGGCCACACAGGTGCCCTCCGAACCGTCGCCGCCCTGGGTCCACCCCTGGGCGCCGAACATCTGGTTGTCGGTGTTGCGGTTGGAGCCGTTGTCGTTCAGGCCCTCGTCGACCAGGCTGTCGCCCTGCGTGCTGATCGGCGACAGGTGCTGGTGCAGCCACACCGGGTCCTTGCCGTGGATCTTCCCGGCGAACCCCTCGATGTCCTTGATGGTGTGGCCCGCGGCCAGGGACTTCATCAGGTACGCCTTCTCCTGCGGGGACGCGGCGTCCGCCAACAGCTGCTCCATGCGGGCCCGTTCGGCGGGCGAGAGGCGTTCCATGGCGCGGCCGGAGCGTTCCAGGTCGTTGGCCGTGAGGATCTCGTTGAACTCGGCCTCGCCGACCACGTTGCTCGTGTCGGCCAGCATCAGCCGGTCCACCGCGGACAGTTCGTCGGTGCGCATCTTCCCGGTACGCGCCTCGGCGGCCCACTTGTTGAGCTCGCGGGCGGCGGCACGCGCCGCGTCGTCGGCGGCGACCGCGGCCTTGTGCATCAGGTCGACGCCGTCGGCGGCGAAGTGGCGGGCCGTCAGCCGGTCCCACTCCTCCTCGTCGTCCTCGTGCCAGTCGTCGAAGAAGCCGTCCCGGCTGCCGAGTTGGGCCTTCGCGTCGTTCAGCTTGGTACGCCCGTCGGCGTCCTGCTGCTGCGCGTCCTTGATCGTGTCGGCCAGTGTGAGCAGCGCCCTCGCGCCGCCCTGGAACGCCTCCGCCATCTCCATCACCGCACGCGACGCGGCACTCACCGCATCCGAGGCCAGGACGCTCGTGTCGCCGGCCCAGACGTCCGGCAGACCCTTGCGGGACACCTTGTCGACCCGTTCGCACAGGGCACCGACCTCGTCCAGCTGCTCGCGGTACCGCTTGCCCAGCGACTCCAGCGTCACCGGGTCGCCCTCTGGCGGAGACACGCCGAGCGCCTGGTCGATGAGGTCCAGCAGATCGTTCTTGCTTCCGGCCTTCGGGATGCTCTCGCACAAGCCCGTCAACCGGCTACGACGGTCGGTCGTGGACTCCGTCACCGCACGGCCCCAGCCATCGCCGTTCCCCCGTTCCCCCGTCCCCCGCGGCACGGCTTACCGCAGTGGGCCCTGAATACGATCATGCGGGCGAGACGCTAACACGGGCGGCAGGCAGGCACATCGGTGGATCACACACCTCCCACATCGCTTGCACACCGGCACGCCCGGGGCTGCCGGTCTCGCCTACCAAGCAGCCGTATCCGCCAGGTCGGCGACGACGGCCGCGTGGTCGGAGGGCCAGACGCCGTCGACCGGCGCGTCGCCGGCCCGCCGGATGCCCTGCACATGGCCGAGTCCGTCCGGGCCGGGCGGGCCGATGTGGATGTAGTCGATCCGGACCGCCGGATCCCGCCGCCCGACATACGGGTTCGCCGGGTCCCAGGTGGCCGACGGGGCGGCCGGGTCGGCGTACTCCCAGGCGTCGATGAGGGCCTGGCGGGGGACGGCCGGCGCCGTCTTGTAGCCGCCGAAGAGGCGGATCTCGTCGGAGTCCGGCCAGGCGTTGAAGTCTCCGGTGACGACCGGCGGGAACGGCGTGCCGCCGCGGTGTTCGGCGACGAACTCGGCGAGTGCGGTGACCTGTCGGCAGCGGGTGGCCGAGGCGTGCAGGGCGGAGGTGAGGTGGGTGGTGAAGAAGGGCACCTCATAGGCGGGGGTGGCCAGCCGGGCGTACAGGGCGAGCCGGCCGTCGTCGACGTCCGCCGGGGCGGGGAGCGGGAGGACGTCCTGCTCGGTGACGGGCCAGCGGCTGAGGACGGCGTTGCCGATGCCGACGCGCTCGTCACCGATCCGGCGCTGCCAGCGCTCCGGGGCGTGCGACGGGGCCCAGGCGCAGTGCAGGCCGAGTTCCCCGGCGAGCCACTCGGCGAGGTTCTCGCCGTCCGCGTCCCACACCTCCTGGAGGCCGACGGCATCGGGGCGCAGTTCCCCGAGTGTGGCGAGGATCGCCTTCTGCCGTTCTGCCCAGGGGCCGAACCGCCACCATAGATTCCAGGTCACGACCCGCATGGCCACCGCCCTCGTCGCACCGCGTCCGAGGGACCATTGAATCAACAACCACCCCGGCTACGACACAGGAGCCGCACGGATCATGCCCCGTCTCGCCGACCTCAGATTCCGCGCCGCCACGACCGTCCAGCGCCGCCTCGCCAATCCGCTGATGCGCCGTCTCCCCCTCCACGCGGTACTGGAGACCACCGGCCGCACCTCCGGCCTCCCCCGCCGCATACCGGTGGGCGGGCGCCGCGTCGGTGACTCCTTCTGGCTGGTGTCGGAGTTCGGCGAGCGGTCCCAGTACGTCCGCAACATCCGGGTCGACCCGCGGGTCCGGGTGCGGATCAGGGGGCGATGGTACGAGGGAACGGCTCACCTCCTCCCCGACGACGACCCCGTCGCCCGGCTGCGCAGCCTGCCGCGCCTCAACAGCACGGCGGTCCGGGCCATCGGGACGCAACTGCTCACGGTGCGGGTGGATCTGGCGGACGGCGGCCGTCGCTGACCCTCACCCCGGCCACACGATCGCCTGCACCTCGCTGTACGCGTGCAGCGCGTACGAGCCGACGTCCCGGCCGACGCCGCTCTTCTTGAAGCCGCCGAACGGGGCCTCCATGTTGCGGCCGACGGTGTTCACACCGACTCCGCCGGCCCGCAGGCGGCGGGCGACGCGGAAGGCGCGGGCCACGTCTCCCGACCACACGTAGTCGATCAGGCCGTAGTCGCTGTCGTTCGCCAGGGCCACCCCCTCGTCCTCCTCGTCGAAGGGAATCACGACGACCACCGGGCCGAAGATCTCCTCCCGGGCCACCCGCATGTCGTTCGTGCAGTCGGCGAGCAGGGTCGGTGCCACGTAGAAGCCCCGGTCGCGTGCGGGACGTTCACCGCCCGTCACCACCACCGCGCCCTCCTTCCGGCCCAGTTCGACGTACGACTCCACCCGCTCCCGGTGCTCCGCCGAGATCACCGGCCCGACGACCGTGGCCGGGTCACGCGGATCGCCGACCTTCAACCGGCCCGCGTACGCCGCCAGTTGCTCGACCAGACGGTCGTACACCCCGCGCTGCGCCAGCACCCGCGTCGGCGCCGTGCAGATCTGGCCGCTGTAGAAGGAGAACGTCGTGCCGATCCCGGACACCGCCGAGCCGAGGTCCGCATCGTCGAAGACGACCGCCGCTCCCTTTCCGCCCAGCTCCATCAACTGCCGTTTCATGGACCGCCCGCACACCTCGGCGATGCGCTGCCCGACGGCCGTCGAGCCGGTGAAGCTCACCATGTCCACATCGCCCGACGCGACGGCGGCCTCCCCGACCTCCACCGACCGTCCCGAGACGACGTTCACGACCCCGCGCGGCACACCCGCCTCCGCCAGCGCCTCCGCCATCCGGTACACCGACAACGGATCCTGCGGCGCCGGTTTCACCACCACCGTGTTGCCCATCGCCAGCGCCGGGGCGACCTTGCCCGCCGGGTTCGCCCAGGGGTTGTTGTACGAGGTGATGCAGGTGACGACCCCGACCGGCTGCCGTACCGCCAGCGCGCCCATCACGCCGGCCTTCCCCATCGGCCCGGCCTCGTTGATCTGCGGCGGGATCGCCCACTCCGCCGGCTCCACGCGCGCGTACCGACGGAAGCGGGCCGCACCCACGCCCACCTGCATGCCGCGGGCCGTCCCCGTCGTCGCCCCGGTCTCGGCCTGGGCCAGCTCGGCATACGGCACCAGACGGCTCCGGATGATGTCCGCGGCCCGCGCCAGGACCGCCGCCCGCTCCTCCGCGGGGGTGCGCGACCAGGGCCCGAAGGCCTCGCGGGCCGCGGCGCAGGCCGCGTGCACCTGATCCCGCGAGGCCTCCGGCGCCCAGCCGACGGTCTCCTCCGTCGCGGGGTCGACGACCGCGTAACAGTCCTCGGGCTCGACCCACTCCCCGCCGACGAACAGCCGCTGGCTCACCTCGTGCTCACCGTCCGCGTGTCCCGCCCCGAGCGCAGCACCCGCCCCGGTACCGCCCCGCTCACCACGTCGTCCCGGATCGCCTCGACCCCGTTGACCCAGACGGCCCGTACACCGAGCGCCCTGGAGTCCAGGCGCGGGCTGTCTCCCGGCAGGTCGTGCACCAGGGTGGCCGTACCGGCGTCGATGCGCTCCGGGTCGAAGAGGACGAGGTCCGCATGCCAGCCCTCCGCCACCCGGCCCCGCTCCCGCAGGCCGAACAGCCGCGCCGGGTCGTCCGTCAGCATCTTCACCGCCTGCTCGAGCCCGACGAGCTTCCGCCCGCGCAGACAGTCCCCGATGAACCGGGTGGTGTACGGCGCCCCGCACATCCGGTCCAGATGGGCGCCCGCGTCGGAGCCGCCCAGCAGGACGTCCTCGTGCTGCCAGGTCTCGGCCCGCAGCGCCCAGGACGCCGGGTCGTTG
This sequence comes from Streptomyces sp. KR55, assembly GCF_052245645.1. Classification (NCBI taxonomy): domain Bacteria; kingdom Bacillati; phylum Actinomycetota; class Actinomycetes; order Kitasatosporales; family Streptomycetaceae; genus Streptomyces; species Streptomyces sp. KR55. The sequence goes on from NZ_JBQQCE010000040.1 coordinate 14,843, forward strand.
TCGGGGGGCATGGGCCACAGGACCGTACGGAGGTCGTCGTTCGCGCAGATGTCGACCAGGCAGGCGAAGGGGTCCTGGCCGCGTTCCGCGGCGATGTCCCGGACGACCCGGCCGGTCAGCCCGGCGTTCGCCTCGCTGTACGTGTCGCCGATGACGTACCGCCCGAAGTCCGCCAGCCGCCGGAAGACACCGGCTTCCTTGGAATCCGCCCGCTTCAACATCCCGGCCCGCACGGCGGGATCCTTCAGCTTCGCGATCCGCTCGGGCACGGGCAGGCCCAGCACCGGGCCCCAGCCGGGGATGAGGTTCAGCGCGCAGAACGTGCCGAGGGACATGTTCATCGGCGTGAGGATCGGCATGGTGAGCGCCACCACCCGGCCGCCCGCCTTGCGCGCCCGTTCACTGGCGAGCAGCTGGCGGGGCACGCGCTCGGGGACGGCCGCGTCGATGGTCAGGACGTTCCAGTTCAGCGGCCGGCCCGCCGCCGCGCTCATCTCCACGAACAGATCGATCTCGGCGTCGCTGAACTGGTCCAGGCAGCCCGCGACGATCGCCTCGATCTGCGTGCCCTCGTGCTCGCCGACCGCCCGGGACAGGGCCAGCAGCTCGGCGGGCTGCGCATGCCGGGAGGCGACCGGTTTCCCGTCGCCGTCGGAGTGGGTGGACGACTGGGTGGTGGACAGGCCCCACGCCCCCGCGTCCATCGCCTCGTGGAACAGCCGGAGCATCGCCGCGAGCTGCTCCTCACTCGGCTGCCCCCCGACTGCCTCCGGCCCCATCACGTACCGCCGCAGCGCACAATGCCCCACCATGAACCCGGCGTTGACCGCGATCCGTCCCTCCAGGGCATCCAGATACTCACCGAAGGTGTGCCAACTCCACGGCGCCCCTTCCTCCAGCGCCACCAGCGACATGCCCTCGACCTTGGACATCATGCGGCGGGTGTAGTCGGCGTCCTCGGGGCGGTCGGGGTTGAGCGGGGCAAGGGTGAACCCGCAGTTGCCGGCAGCAGCCGTGGTCACCCCGTGGTTGAGGGAGGGGGTGGCGTACGGGTCCCAGAACAGCTGGGCGTCGTAGTGGGTGTGCGGGTCGACGAAGCCGGGGGCGAGGACGAGCCCGGTGGCGTCCTCGGAGGTACGGGAACCTTCGGTGATCTTGCCGATGGCGGCGATACGCCCGTCGCGGATACCGACGTCGGCGGTGTACCCGGGCGCGCCCGTCCCATCGACGACGGTCGCGCCTTTGATGACGTGATCGAGCATGGCGCTAGCCTCCTCAACTCCGGTGCGATCAACGCCCTCCAGGGGCGCGGGGCTGTATCGATATGCGGCTCCGCCGCGTGGGCGCGACCAGCCACAGACGAACCCTCAGCCGCCGTAGAACCTCAGACCGCCCCGCGGAACCGCGTTGTCCGATGAACCGGATCCGTGTCGATCTTCGGAATCACGTGCTCCCCGATCAGCCGAATCGTCTGCAACGTCTCCTCCTTCGGCACCCCCACCGGCAGCCCGAAACTCAACTGATCGGCCCCGGCCTGCTCCCACCGCTTGCACTGCCGCAGCACCTCGTCGGGATCACCGCAGACCAACAGCTCCTCCTCGATGAGCACTTCGACGAACTCCTCCGTGTACTCGGGGAGCGTCTCCGGCCACACCGGGAAGCCCTCGGGACGCGGGAAGGTGTCGTGGTACCGGAACACCAACGACGGCAGGTAATGCAACCCACCGTTCGCCGCGATCCGTATCGCCTCCTCGTGCGTCGGCGCGCAGATCGCGGTGGTCGTCACCATCACGTTGTCGTTGACGAAGTCCCCGATCGGCTCGGCCTCGACGACCGCGGTCTTGTACTGCTCCAGCACCCACTCCATGTCGGAGACCTTCTGCACGCTGAAGCCGAGCACGCCGAGCCCCTTGCGGGCGGCCATCGCATACGAGGGCGGCGACCCGGCCGCGTACCACATCGCCGGGTGCGACCTGCCGTACGGCTTCGGCAGGACCTTCCGCGGCGGCAGCGACCAGTGCTTGCCCTGGAAGCCGGCGTACTCGTCCTGGAGCCACATCTTGGGGAACTCGGCGATGGTCTCTTCCCAGATCTCCTTGGTGTAGTTCATGTCGGTGATCCCCGGGAGGAAGCCGAGGATCTCGTGGCTGCCCGCGCCGCGTCCGCTGCCGAACTCGAAGCGGTTCTCGGTGAGGTGGTCGAGCATGGCGACCTTCTCGGCGACCTTCACCGGGTGGTTGACCTGGGCGAGCGGGTTGAAGATGCCGGAGCCGAGGTGGATGCGCTCGGTGGCGTGGGCGAGGTAGCCGAGGAAGACGTCGTTGGCGGAGAGGTGGGAGTACTCCTCCAGGAAGTGGTGCTCGGACGCCCAGGCGTACTTGAACCCGGACCTGTCCGCCTGGATGACGTACTCGGTCTCCTCCATCAGCGCCTTGTGCTCGGCGAGCGGGTCGGTCTCGGCGCGCTTGCCCACGTATCCCTGTACAAAGAGCCCGAATTCCAAGGAGGTTCACCGTCCCGGGTCTTTTCTGATGCACCGTCAGGTTTTCTTCGCTGCCGCCGACTGTGGCACCGGGGGTGCGCACCGTCAATAGCTGATGGAGCGTCAGATTACGCTGACGCCCGCCAGCCACCCCCCGTCGATCACGAACGGCTGCCCGGTGACGTACGAGGAGTCCTCGCAGGACAGGAACAGCGCCAGCCGCGCCACCTCCTCCGGCCGCCCGATCCGCCCCAGCGGCACCAGCCTGCGGTACAGCTCGTCCAGGGCCTGCGAGGTCTGTACGGGGTCCGCGGCCGGGTCCAGGAGCGCCGGGTTGGACATGGCCGTGTCGATGGCGCCCGGGCACATGGCGTTGACGCGGATGCTCCGGTGGGCCAGCTCCAGGGCGGCGACCCGGGTGAGGCCGATGACAGCGTGCTTGGTGGCCGCGTAGGTGCCGACGGCCGCCATGCCGGTCATGCCGGTGTAGGAGGCGGTGTTGACGATCGTGCCGCCCGTCCCAAGGTGGGGTGCCACGGTCTTCATGCCCAGAAAGCAGCCGACCTGGTTCACCTGCACGACCTGCATGAACTCGTCGAGGGTCGTGTCCACGAGGGCGTTGAAGCGCAGGATGCCGGCGTTGTTGACGAGCCCGTCGATCCGGCCGTACGCGTCCTTGGCGGCGGCCACCGCGGCACGCCAGTCGTCCTCCCGCCCCACGTCGAGATGGACGTACCGGGCTCCGATCTCCTTGGCGAGCGCCTCGCCCGCATCGTCGAGGACATCGGTGACGACGACCTCGGCGCCCTCCTCCCGGAACAGCCGGGCCTCCTGCTCCCCCTGCCCGCGCGCCGCACCGGTGACGATCACGACACGTCCGTCCAGCTTGCCCATGCGTTCTCCTCACAGGTACGGAGCCACGTCGGCGCCGAATGCGGTCATCTGGTCGGTCAGTTCGGCGCGGCTCCGGCTGCGGAACCGCACCTGGATCTGGTGCACACCCATCGCCCGGTAGGCCCGCAGGGACTCGGCGAGGGCGTCGGGGGTGCCGGTGAGGGTACGGCGGCCGACGTCCCAGGCGGGACGGCCGACGTAGAGCGGCTCGGTGAGGGCGCCGATGGTGAGGGGCGCGTCGATGCCGGCCTCCGCCCGCTGTGCTGTCAGCCGGGCGATCTGCCCGGGCAGCCGGTCCCGCGGGTCGCCCTGCGGCAGCCAGCCGTCGCCCCTGAGTGCAGCCCGGCGTACGGCGGCGGGTGAGGAGCCGCCGACCCAGAGGGGGACGCTCGGCTGGGCGGGCCGGGGACGCTGGCCGAGATCGTGGAACTCGTACAGCTTGCCGTGGTGTTCGGGGAACTCGTCCGGGCCGAGGGCGGCCCGAAGGGCGTCGATGGACTCGTCGAGTACGGCGCCGCGCTGCCGGAAGTCCACCCCGAGCGCCTCGAACTCCTCCGGCACATGCCCGGCGCCGACCCCCAGGATCAGCCTCCCCCGGCTCAGGTGATCGAGGGTGGCGTACTGCTTGGCCGTGATCAGGGGGTGCCGCAGTCCGACGACGGCGACATGGGAGAGGAGCCGGACGCGTTCGGTGACCGCCGCCAGATGGGCGAGGGTGGCCACGGGGTCGTACCAGACCGTGCTCATCGCGGGCGCGAGCCGGCGCGGGATGGCGACGTGATCGCAGCAGGCGACGTAGTCGAACCCGGCGCGGTCGGCGGCGCGGGCGACGGCGACGAGGTCGTCGGGGCCGGCGGCGGCCTCCCAGGGCTCGGTGTAGAGGGTGCTCTGGGACTGGACGGGGAGCTGGATGCCGTAGCGGAGGCTCATGGCCCACCCCACAGGCCGTCGTCGGTCAGCCCGAGCAGCTCGATGGCGTTCCGCCGGACGATCCGTTCCACTGTGCCGGCGTCCAGATGCCCCATCTGCGCCTCGCCGACCTCGCGGGACTTCGGCCAGGTGGAGTCGGAGTGCGGGTAGTCGGTCTCGTAGAGGACGTTGCCGACCCCGATGGAGTCCAGGTTGCGGAGCCCGAAGGCGTCGTCGAAGAAACAGCCGTAGACGTGCTCGGCGAACAGCTCGGACGGCGGCCGGTGCACCTTGTCGGCGACGCCGCCCCAGGCGCGGTTCTCCTCCCAGACGACGTCGGCGCGCTCCAGGATGTACGGAATCCACCCGATCTGCCCCTCGGCGTACATGATGCGGAGGTTCGGGAACCGCTCGAACTTGCCGCTCATCAGCCAGTCGACCATCGAGAAACAGCAGTTGGCGAAGGTGATGGTGGAGCCGACGGCGGGTGGGGCGTCGGCGGAGGTGGAGGGCATACGGCTGCTGGAGCCGATGTGCATCGCGATGACCGTGCCGGTCTCGTCGCAGGCGGCGAGGAAAGGGTCCCAGTCGTCGGTGTGGACGGAGGGCAGGCCCAGGTGCGGGGGTATCTCGGAGAACGCGACGGCACGGACGCCGCGCGCCGCGTTGCGCCGTACTTCTGCCGCCGCCAGCCCGGCGTCCCAGAGGGGGATGAGGGTGAGGGGGATGAGCCGCCCCTGCGCCTCGGGCCCGCACCACTCCTCCACCATCCAGTCGTTGTAGGCGCGGATGCAGAGCAGACCGAGCTCGTGGTCGGCGGCCTCGGTGAAGGTCTGGCCGCAGAAGCGGGGGAAGGTGGGGAAGCAGAGGGCGGACTGGACGTGGTTGACGTCCATGTCGGCGAGACGCGCGGGGACGTCGTACGAGCCCGGCCTCATCTGCTCGTACGTGATGATCTCGAGCTTGATCTCGTCCCTGTCGTAGCCGACGGCGGTGTCGAGGCGGGTGAGGGGGCGGTGCAGGTCCTCGTAGACCCACCAGTCGCCGATCGGGCCGTCGTCGCCCGGTTGCCCCATGACGGGCTTGAAGCGGCCGCCGAGGAAGGTCATTTCCTTCAGGGGCGCGCGGATGATGCGCGGCCCGGTGTCCAGGTACTTCTCCGGAAGCCGGTCCTGCCAGACGCTCGGGGGTTCGACGGTGTGGTCGTCGACGGAGATGATCTTCGGGAAGGAGGTGTCCATGGAGGCAAGGTAGCGCTGATCTGACGGACCGTCAGCAATGTCGGCGGCAGCCGGGCGGAAGCGATCGCGGTGGATCTCGGCGGAAGCGATCGCGGTGTATCTCACACCGTGCTTCGCGCTCAGTTCAGTGCGGGAGTGTGCGATGAGGGTGTGAGGGCCTTGTGATGTCCGCATGCCTGGCTGTGACTGGGGCCTCGCACGGCTGACGCACCTGCCAGAAGCAAGGCAAACTGACAGGGTTGTTCAGATTGTCTAGGGGGACGGCGATGGACGAGGTACCTCGAGTGCCGAAGCAGAGGCGTCCGGGCTCTTCGGAGGAGCCGGAGACGCTGCGCTTCAGCGTGCTCGGGCCGGTGCGCGCCTGGCGCGGTGAGGAGTCACTGAGCACCGGTTCCCCCCAGCAACGCGCCCTGCTGGCCGCGCTGCTGCTGCGCGAGGGCCGTACGGCGACCGCGGCGGAGCTGATCGACGCGCTGTGGGGCGAGGAGCCGCCGTCCCGGGCGCTGGCGGCACTACGGACGTACGCCTCCCGGCTGCGCAAGGTCCTGGACGCCGGCGTCCTGGTCAGCGAGTCGGGCGGTTACGCGATCCGTTCCGTCGCGGACGGGGCGCTGGACCTGGCGGTGGCGCAGGACCTGGCGGCGGACGCGGAGAAGGCGAAGAACGCGGGGGACCTGTGCCGGGCGCGCGAGCTGCTCGGGCGCGCGGTGGCCCTGTGGGACGGCGAGGCGCTGGCGGGCGTACCGGGGCCGTACGCGGAGGCCCAGCGCGTCCGGCTGGAGGAATGGCGGCTGCAACTCCTCGAATCCCGCCTGGACATGGACCTGGAGCAGGGCTGCCATGCGGAGGCGGTCTCGGAGCTCACGGCACTGACGGCGGCGCATCCGCTCCGCGAACGCCTGCGTGAGCTGCTGATGCTGGCGCTGTACCGCAGCGGCCGGCAGGCGGAGGCCCTTGCCGTGTACGCGGACACGCGGCGCCTGCTGGCGGACGAGCTGGGTGTGGACCCACGCCCGGGCCTGCAGGAGTTGCAGCACCGCATCCTCCAGGCGGACCCGGGACTGGCGGAACCGTCGGCACCGGTTACGGAGCCCGCCGCTACCCCCGTACGCCCGGCCCAACTCCCCGCGACTGTCCCGGACTTCACGGGCCGCTCCTCCTTCGTCGCCGAGCTGAGCGAGGTGCTGGCGTCGGCGGAGGGCCGGGTGATGGCGGTCTCGGCGCTCGCGGGCATCGGCGGCGTGGGCAAGACGACGCTGGCGGTCCATGTGGCGCATCAGGCACGGTCGGCGTTCCCGGACGGGCAGCTGTACGTCGATCTCCAAGGCGCGGGCGCCCGGGCGGCGGAACCGGAGACGGTACTGGGTTCGTTCCTCAGGGCTCTGGGGACGGCGGACTCGGCGATCCCGGACTCCCTGGAGGAGCGCTCGGCGCTGTACCGGTCGGTGTTGGACGGCCGACGGGTACTGGTGCTGCTGGACAACGCCCGCGATGCCGCCCAGGTACGTCCGCTGCTGCCCGGGACGTCCGGGTGCGCGGCACTGGTCACCTCCCGCGTCCGGATGGTGGACCTGGCCGGTGCCCACCTGGTCGACCTCGACGTCATGTCCCCCGACGAGGCGCTGTCCCTCTTCACCAAGATCGTGGGCGAGGAACGGGTCGCGTCGGAACGGGAGGCCGCCCTCGACGTGGTGGCGGCGTGCGGCTTCCTGCCACTGGCGATCAGGATCGCCGCGTCCCGGCTGGCCGCCCGGCGCACTTGGACGGTGTCGGTACTGGCGGCGAAGCTCGCAGACGAACGCCGGCGACTGGACGAGCTCCAGGCCGGCGACCTGGCGGTGAAGGCGACGTTCGAGCTGGGCTACGGACAGCTGGAGCCTGGCCAGGCACGGGCGTTCAGGCTGCTGGGACTGGCGGACGGACCGGACATCTCGCTGGCGGCGGCTGCGGCGGTGCTGGACCTGCCGGCGGAGGAGACGGAGGACTTGCTGGAGTCCCTCGTCGACACGTCGCTACTGGAGTCGGCGGCGCCTGGACGGTACCGGTTCCATGATCTGGTGCGGCTCTACGCGCGTGCGTGCGCGGAACGCGACGAGCACCCACCGAGCGAGCGCGAGGCGGCGCTGTCGCGGTTGCTGGACTTCTACTTGGCGACGGCGGCGCGGGTGTATGCGATCGAGCGGCCGGGGGACCGGCTGGTGGATCACCTGGAAGTGACGAGGTACCCGGGGCTGACCTTCGCCGATCGTCACGCCGCGCAGGACTGGTTGTACGCCGAGGCAGATGCGTTGCTTTTCTGTGTTCGCCAGTCCGTGGGCGACAGCCGGCTGCGCCGGGCGGTGGACCTGCTGTGGGCGGCCAAGGACCTGGCGGAATCCGGTGCCAACGCCCGTGAATACGAGGTTGCCGCCCATGCCGCACTGGCAAGTGCTCGGACCGCGCAGGACGCCTGGGCGGCCGGTCGCGCGCTGACCACTCTCACCGACGTGCACATGGTGGCAGGGCGTTTCGACCAGGCGGACGCGGCCGCTGTCGAGGCCATGCGCATGGCGAAGGAAGCGGCCGATCCCGTCGCCAGCTGCTGGGCCCCGAACACCAGGGGCATCATCGCGATCTACCAGAATCGCCACGCTGAGGGTGAGCGTCACCTCAACGCGGCGATCGAGAACTTCCGCAGCGACGGGAACCGCCCGGGCGAGGCCAGCGCCCTGTGCAACCTGTCCCGGATCCACTTGGCAACAGCTCGGGTGGAGAGCGCTGTAGCCCTCGCACAGCAGGGCATCGACATCTACGACGCGATGGGAAACTCGCTGCGGGGCGCGAACGGGCGCTATGCCCTGGGTCTCGCGCTGACGAGCAGCGGGGAACTCCGCTTGGCGGCGGAGAGTCTCAGGGAAGCCCTGGAGACCTTCCGGGACAGTCGCCAGCGGCTCTGGGAAGGAATGACACTCTTCCGGCTCGCCCAGGTAGACCTCGCCGCACGCCATCCGGCCCAGGCAGCCTCCAACGCGGAAATGGCCCTGACCGTGCTGCGTGGCATCGGAGGGAAATGGCGGCGTGGGCTCGTGCTCACCGTCCTCGGCCGTGCCCTGAGTGGGATCGGGCAGACAGGGCGTGCCCAGGTCTGCTGGCGTGAAGCACTGCGCATATACGAGGAGCTGGACGCGCCCGAAGCGGACGAGGTGCGCGATCTGCTGACTCCTGCGGCCGCGGCGTAGCGGGTCGTGGAGGCGTTCATTGAACGTTTATCGCGACCCGACATGCTCACTCCTGTCGTTCTCCGCCGGAACCGGGGCAGGCGGATCGACGGCTGGGCCGTGAGGTTAGTCTGAGCGGCCAACTGGTGCCCGGCCGACGGCCATCGGGGGAGCCGCCGGCCGGGTGCCGAACCTCTGGCCTTTAGGTAAAGAACTGGGGAGTGGACCCGTCATGAGCGAGAAGAAGAGCGAGCCCGTCGTCAAGCCGCAGGACCAGCACGCCACCGGTGAGGAGTTCACCACGCTCGACCAGCACGCCACGGGCGGCGAGGTCAAGCCGCAGGACCAGCACGCCACCGACGAGGAGCTCACCACGCTCGACCAGCACGCCACGGGCGGTCAGGTCAAGCCGCTGGACCAGCACGCGACGAGCGAACCGTCCAACTGACCCTCCTCAACGGGGATCGGCCGCGGCGGCGCGGAGGGGGAGCCGCCGCGGCCGATGCGTGTCAAGTGCACGTTTCACGCCGACGTGGCAACGCCTCAGGACGCCCACAGAGTCAATTGGCAGGTTTGGCTCACCCCCGCACGCCCACGCCCCCCACCATCACTGGGCACTGCCACTCCACGAGTGAGCCAAACCTGCCAATTACCGCACTGAACGAGGGGTCCGGCGAGTTGTCCACAGGCTCGTACGGGCTCACGGTTCCCGCGACACTCGCCGCCGCGCTGGACAGCCCGCTCCGGGGGTCCGTCAGGGCACGCCGCTGGCTGGAGCCGGCAGACCCGGGCTCAGGTTCGCCGGCGGAGACGATCGCTCGCCTGCGGATGCACGACGCGGGCTTGCATCCCGAGTCCCAGGCCGAGCTGCGCACTCCCGACGGACGCCGCCGCTTCCTGGACTTCCCCTTCCGGGCCGAGGGCCTCGGGGTGGAGATCGAGGGGTACACATACCACGGCACCCGCGATTCCCATCGCCGGGACGTGGCCCGCTTCAACCAGATCGCGCAGTGCCCGGAGGTACGCCTGGTCCTCCGCTTCACCGCCGAGGACGTCTTCCACCGCCCTGCGCAGATGATCCAGCAGATCCGCGCCGCCCTGACCGCCGTCGGCTGAACGCCTCGTACGGAGTCCACGCGACCGTGAGCTGGACCGTGCGGGCGCCTTCGGGTCGCGGCGTTCTGACGCCGCCGGGATTGCAGGTGAGTCGGGGCCGCCCGCTTCATGGCCAGTGTCGTGCTTCCACGGCCCGAGTAAAGGGCGCTTCGCGTCGGCTGCGCCGATCGGCCTGCGGCCGCCCCTTGGCTCGGCTCGTTCCAGCACGGGTGAGAAGCGAGCGAGCGGCCCCGACGGGGGCTCCACCAACAGGCGCGCATCACAGCAGCTGCCAACTCTCGCTGGTGTTCACCTTTTGAATGCCCGTCATGCCCAAGAGTTAATGGGTCATTAGGGCACATGAGGTGTAAAGGCATGGTCGCGATGCCGATCCTCTTGTCATGAACCTGTTGCCCGATGGGCGGGCAGCAGCCTCATGGAGGTGTGGGATGCACCGCAGACTCGCCACTGCTCTTGCCGCCTCGACTCTCTCCCTGGTCGCCGTCGTCGGTACCGCGACCGCCGCCACCGCCGCTCCGGCCGACAAGCCGCAGGTCCTCGCCAGTTGGACGCAGACCAGCGCGTCGAGCTACAACGCCTGGGCCGCCGCCCGTGCGAACCAGGCCGCCTGGTCGGCGTACGCCTTCGACTGGTCGACCGACTACTGCTCCTCCTCGCCGGACAACCCGTTCGGCTTCCCCTTCGCCATGTCCTGCGCCCGCCACGACTTCGGCTACCGCAACTACAAGGCGGCAGGCGCCTTCGACGCCAACAAGGCCCGTCTCGACAGCGCCTTCTACGAGGACCTCAAGCGCGTCTGCAACAACTACAGCGGCGGGACCAAGACCGCCTGCAACAGCACTGCATGGACGTACTACCAGGCTGTGCGTGCCTTCGGGTGAACGGCCAACCCGGCCAACACCGGCCAATGTCTTGGCAGCTGGTGGCTGATCACTAATTGCTGATCAACGGCTGTCAGACCAGCCCGCTGCGGGACGCCGTCGCCGGCCGGCGTCCCGCAGCGACGACGACGTGGATCGTGCCCTCAACTCCCCCTTCACCACCTTCCCGCTCGCGTTCCGCGGCAGCTCCCCCACGAACTCCACCGCCCGTGGCACCTTGTAGTTCGCCATCTCCCGGCGTGCCCATGCGATCAGGTCGTCCCCGGTCAGTACGGCCCCCGCGCGCCGTACCACGTACGCCTTGCCGACTTCGCCCAGGCGGGCGTCCGGTACGCCGATGACGGCGACGTCGGACACGTCCGGATGCAGGCCGAGGACCTGCTCTATCTCCGCGGGGTAGGCGTTGAAGCCGCCGACGATGAACATGTCCTTGATGCGGTCGGTGATGCGCAGGTTGCCCGCCTCGTCCAGGACGCCCACGTCGCCGGTGCGCAGCCAGCCGTCCGGTGTCAGGACCTCCGCCGTGGCCGCCGGGTCCTCGAAGTAGCCGCGCATGACGTTGAAGCCGCGGACGAGGACCTCGCCGGGGGTGCCGAGGGGAGCGTCGACCCGTACCTCCGTGCCCGGGATGGCCCGGCCGGACGTCGATGCGATCACCGTGGGGTCGTCGCCGCGGCGGCACATCGTGACGATGCCGCTCGCTTCGGAGAGGCCGTACGCCGTGAGGACCGTCTCCACGCCGAGTTCACCGCGCAGCCGTTCGACCAGGCGGAGCGGGACCACAGCCGCGCCGGTCACCACCAGGCGCAGCGCCGACAGGTCGTGGGCGTCGCGGGAGGCGTGGTCGAGGAGGGACTGGTGGAGAGCGGGCGGGCCGGGGAGGACGGAGACGCGTTCCGCCGCGATGTTCGCCAGGGCGGTGGTCGCGGTGAACACCGGCTGGGGGATCATCGTCGCGCCGCGCATCAGGCAGGCCAGGACGCCGGCCTTGTAGCCGAAGGTGTGGAAGAAGGGGTTCACGATGAGGTAGCGGTCGTCGTGCCGCAGGCCCGCCAGGTCGCTCCACACCTCGTAGGCGCGGAGGGTCTGGGCGTGGGTGATCACCGCGCCCTTGGGGCGGCCGGTCGTGCCCGAGGTGAAGATGATGTCCGAGGGCCAGGACGGGTCGACGCCGGATGCGCGGGAGCGGACGGCGGACTCCCGCACTGTGTCGCCGCTCGCCAGGAAGTCCTTCCAGGTGCGGAAGTCGGCCGGGGCGTCGTCCGACAGGACCACCACCTGCTCCAGGGAGGGCAGTCCGGGCAGTGGGCCCCGGCCGTCACCGGGGCCCTCCCCCGCCGCGCGGCGCAGTGACGCCACGTACGAGGTGCCGAGGAACGTGCCCGTCACGAACAGCAGGCGGGCACGGCTGCGCTGCAGGACGTCCGCCGCCTCCGTCCCCTTGAAGCGGGTGTTCAGCGGGACCAGGACCGCCCCGGCCGACACCGCGCCCAGCGCCGAGACGATCCAGTCCAGCGAGTTCGGCGCCCAGATGGCGACGCGGTCCCCGGGCGACACCCCGTTCGCCAGACAGGCCGCGGCGGCGCGTTCCACGCGGGCGCCCAGTTCGGCGTACGAGATCCTGGTCCGGCCCTCCACGACCGCCTCGGCGTCGCCGTACCGTTCGGCCGCGCTCCGTACCAGCCCCGGAATGCTGCCCCACTCCACGTCTCCGCGCACACCGGCCTCCCGAACAGGTAGCTGACTGCCCGTCAGATTAGCGGTAGCCTGACGGACTGTCAGCAGGCCGGTCCCGGGTGTGGAGGTGTGCTCATGGCAGGGCTGAAGGACGCGACGGCCATCGTCGGGATCGGGCAGACCGCCTTCGCCCGGCAGCTCCCCGAGGACGAGCGGACCCTCGCCTGCCGTGCCGTCCTCGCCGCCCTGGACGACGCCGGGATCGCTCCGGGCGAGGTCGACGCCCTGGCCTCGTACACGATGGAGGAGACCGACGAGGTGGAGCTCGCCAAGGCCCTCGGGCTCGGTGACCTCACCTTCTTCGGCAAGGTCGGTTACGGCGGCGGCGGTTCCTGCGCCACCGTCGCCCATCTCGCCGCTGCCATCGCCACCGGGCAGGCCACCGTCGGGGTCGCCTGGCGGTCCCGCAAGCGCGGCAGCGGGCCGCGGCCCTGGACGAACACCACCGCCCAACTCCCCACACCCGCCCAGTGGACCCGCCCCTTCGGGCTGCTCCGCCCGGCCGACGAGATCGCCATGCTCACCCGCCGCTACCTGCACGAGTACGGCGCCACCCGCGATCACCTGTTCAACGTCGCCCTCGCCTGCCGCAACCGGGCCAACCAGAACCCCGCCGCGGTGATGTACGACCGCCCCCTCACCCGCGAGATGTACATGACCTCCCGCTGGATCAGCGAACCCCTCTGCCTCTTCGACAACTGCCTGGAGACGGACGGGGCGTTGGCCTGTGTCGTCGTCTCACGCGAGCGCGCCCGGGACTGCCGGCAGCGGCCCGTGTACGTGCACTCCGCCGCGCAGGGGCTGCCCGCCCAGCACCACGGAATGGTCAACTACTGGAACGACGACCCGCTCACCGGGCCCGCCTGGACCGCCGCCCGGCACCTGTGGAAGCACGCCGACTTCACTCCGCAGGACGTGGACGTCGCCCAGATCTACGACGCGTTCACGCCCCTCATACCGCTCTCCCTGGAGGGCTACGGCTTCTGCGACCGGGGTGAGGGCGGCGCCTTCACGGAGGGCGGCGCCCTTGAGATCGGCGGGCGGCTGCCGCTGAACACCGGGGGCGGCGGGCTCAGCGAGGCCTACGTCCACGGGTTCAACCTGATCACCGAGGGCGTGAAGCAACTGCGGGGCACCAGTACCGCCCAGGTCCCGGGCGCCGCCACCTGCCTGGTCACCGCCGGCGAGGGCGTCCCCACCTCCGCCCTGCTGCTGAGGAGTTGAGGAGCATGCTGAGTCCCGTCATCGACCCCGACGGCGCCCCCTTCTGGCGGTACGCCGCCCAGGGCGAGCTGCGTGTCCAGGCCTGCGCCGACTGCGGTGAACTGCGCTTCCCGCCCCGGCCCTGCTGCCCGCACTGCCAGTCGTTCGCGTCCGAGTGGCGCCGGATGTCCGGGCTCGGGCGGATCTGGTCGTACGTCGTCCCGCATCCGCCACTGCTGCCCGACTACGCCGAGCAGGCGCCGTACAACGTGATCGTCGTCGAGCTGGCGGAGGCACCGAGAATACGGCTGGTCGGCAACCTCGTCAGCCGTCCCGGCGCGCCCCTCGACTCCGTTCCGCCGGACCGGGTCCGGATCGGCGCGAGGGTCCGGGTCGTGTTCACCGACGCCGGGGTTCCGCAGTGGGTGTACGGATGAGCGGCCTGCGGGTCACCGCCGACAAGGACACCGGCGTCGCCGTCGTCACCCTCGACCGGCCCGAGCGGCTCAACGCCATCGATCTCACCCTGGCTGCCGAACTCGCCGCTGCATGGCGGGAGTTCCGGTACGACGACACCGTACGGGCCGTCGTCCTCACCGGGGCCGGGGAGCGGGCCTTCTGCACCGGCGTCGACCGAAGCACCGAGGTTCCCCAGCCCAATTCGCCGTACATGGTGGACGATCCGCTGCTGAGCGTGGGGCCGAAGGCGAACGACCTGTGGAAGCCGGTCGTCGCGGCCGTGGAGGGGATGGCCTGCGGCGGGGCGTTCTATCTGCTCGGGGAGGCGGAGTTCATCGTCGCCGGGACGAGCGCGAGCTTCTTCGACCCGCACACCACGTACGGCATGGTCAGCGCGTACGAGTCGATGCTGATGGCGCAGCGGATGCCGTACGGGGAGGCCGCCCGGATGGCGCTCATGGGTACCGCGGAGCGGATCTCGGCGCGGCGGGCGTACGAGGTGGGGCTGGTGTCCGAAGTCACCCCGCCCGGCAAGGCGTTGGCGGCGGCGGCCGCCTGTGCCACGGTGCTCGCCGGGTACCCTCCCGAGGCCGTCCAGGGGACCGTGCGGGCCCTGTGGGCGGCCAGGGAGGCGGCCCTGGCGACGGCGTTCGCGCAGGCGCCGGCGCTGATCGCGCTGGGCAATGCGCCGGCGGGGCTGCAGACGGAGCTGTTCCGCGGCCGGCGCCGGGAGCACCGGACGCGATGAGGGCTACTCCTCCGGCTCGGCGACCTCGTCGACGTCGCAGCCGGCCACTTCGGCGGCGCGACTTCTGTTGCTCGACTCGATGTCGACGGTGAGCTTGTCGCGGCCGGGCACTTCGAGGAACCAGGTCTCCTGCTTGACGGTGCCGCCCGCCCGGTTCTCGAAGGTGACGTCGACGGCGAAGGTGGCGGTGCTCGCGTTGGGGTTGGTGATCTCGACCCTGGAGTACGGGGCCTTGCCGGTGACGCACTTGACCAGCTTCACCGAGGCGTTCTGCAGCGTCTCAGCGGAGCCCGAGCCGGAGGAGCCGGAGGTCCCGGTGTCGTCGTAGGAGTCGTTGTAGCCGCTGCCGCCGGACGAGCCGCCGTAGTCAAGGTCGTCGTCATCGTCGTCGGTGCCCGACCAGGTACCTCCCCCGGATGTCGACGACGAGCTGTCGTGGTCCTGGCTGGAGCTGCTGCAGCCGCCCCCTCCCCCGCCGTCGCTGCCGCCACTGCCGTGGCCGTGGCCGCGTCCCGTCGAGAAACCGGTCAGCGTCAGGACCACCAACGCCGCCATCGCCGTGAGTTTGAGTGTGCGCCCCCGAAGATCCATGCCATCACGCTACTGGATCGTCTGTCACGGCCATGTCACTGCCTGGCGACCATCGCGCACCCGCTGTAGCGTCGGGTGTGAGCACGGTGAAGACCGGTGCTCGCCCGAGCGACGGCCGCCGTCGGGAACCCTTCCGTGCGCCCGGTACGACGGCCGTCCCGCGGCTCGGAGCATGACGCAGGCTCTAGGACCTGTCCGGCCGATCATGCCGCAGACGCGTGGGCTGGCACGCACATCTGCCGCGTTGTCGTCACTCGCCGACTCCCCCACGCTCGGCTTCTCCCCCACGCTCGACTTCGCTCGAGCGGGGGACCCCCATGCGCGGGAGGGGCCCCCATCGCGTCGGCTCCCTCCTCCGCCTTGCAGCTGGACGCACCAGACCCCGCTCACCTGCGCTGCCGAGGCACCGTCACTTTCCTGCGACTTGATCGGCCGGACAGGCCCTAGGCTGTGCGGGCCGTGCCCGTGCCCTTCTCCGCGTCCAGCGCGTACACGCAGCGGTCCTTGCTGCACGCGTACACGATGCCGTCCTTGACGACCGGGGAGCCGGTGATCTCGCCGCCGGTGGCGAGTTTCCAGCGCAGTCGGCCGTCGTCGGCCTTCAGGGTGTACAGCAGGTGGTCGGTGGAGCCGAAGTGGATACGGCCCTCGGCGACCGACGGTGCGCCCACGATGTCGCCGCCCGCCTGGAACCGCCACTTGGGGGTGCCGGTGACCGCGTCCAGCGTGTACAGGCCGGTGCCGCTGCCGACGTGGACGTGGCCGGCGGCCACCAGGACCGGTTCGATGGACGCCCGGGACTCGGTGGCGATGCGCCAGCGGTCGCGGCCGTCGGTGGCGTCGAGGGCGTACACCGTGCCGAGGTAGTCGGCGAGGTAGACGCCGCCGCCGGTGACCGCGGGGCCGGGCGCGAAGGCGGGTGGGGAGAGGAAGACCGCGGGGGCCTCGAAGTGCCAGCGCACATGCCCGCCGGCCACGTCGATGGCGAGGACGCGGGTGCCCGCGGACACGTACACGTATCCGTCGGATGCGGGGGCGACCCGGACCGGTACGCCGCCGCAGGAGGCCGCGTCGCCGATCGGGTACGACCAGCGCTCGTCGCCGGTGCGGGCGTCCAGGGCACGCAGCCGGGCATCCTGCCAGACGTACACCGTGCCGTCGTGCAGGGCGGGCCCGGCCTCCGGGGACTCGAAGTCGCTCTGGCAGCCGGTGATCTCCCACAGCTTCTGGCCGTTCGCGGCCTCCCAGGCCTGCACGCCGCCGCCGCGGGTGCCGGTGACGACGGTGCCGCGGTCGGCCTTCAGGGAGTACACCCAGGCGTCCGTCGACAGCCGCCACAGGTCGGCGCCCTCGCGGGCGTCCAGGGCGAAGAGGGTGGGGCCGTCGGAGGCGTGGATCCGTCCGTCTGCGACCGCCATCGACCAGGCCACGTCCCGGGTCTTGAAGCGGCGCCGGCCGGTGCCCACGTCCAGGGCGTGCACCTCGAAGGAGGTGACGTAGACGAGGTCGTCGGCGACGGCCGGGGTGCCCCAGACGTCGTTGGACATACGGAACCGCCAGGGGCGCCAGCCGGCCGGGTTCTCCGGGGGCGCGGGCTGCGGCGCCGGTACGGCGGGTTCGGCGCCGTTGACGCCGGGGCGGGGTTTGGCCCAGGACGCCGCCAGGCCCGCCTCGGGCGGGGGCGCCTTGACGGCGGCGGCGCGGGCGTCGGCGACGCGCGGGCCGGGGCCGATGGGCACCGCGGCGCCGGCCAGCCGTACGGGGCCACCGTCGGGGGCGCCGACCGGGGCGGACACGGGTGCCGCGGGCGCGGGCGCCGTGTACGCGGGCGCCGGGACGACCGGGTCGTGGGGCGGCGGGGGCGGCACGGCGTGCGGCCGGCCGGAGCTGCGGCCGGAGCCGGAGGCGGGCTTGGCAGGGGGGCGGCCGCCGCGGCGGGACTCGATCAGGCCGACGGCCTTCTCGGGCAGCCACGCCGACGCCGTACCGCTGTCGTCGGAGCCGGAGCCGAACAGGTGCGGGGCGAGCTGGGCCTGGAGGTCGGCGGGGGTGGGGCGGGCCGAGGGGTCCATCTGCATACAGGACTCGATCAGCGGGCGCAGCTCGTCCGGCAGGCCTTCGAGGTCGGGTCCCTCGCGCAGCAGCATGAAGACGGTCTCGACCGGGTTGGCGCCGTGGAAGGGCGGGTGTCCGGTGGCGGCGAAGACGAGGGTGGAGCCGAGCGAGAAGACGTCGCTGGCGCCGGTGACGGAGCGGGAGTCCTTGGCCTGCTCGGGCGACATGTAGGCGGGGGTGCCGACGGCGACGTTCGTCATCGTCAGACGGGTGTTCGAGACGCCGGAGGCGATACCGAAGTCGATCACCCGGGGGCCGTCCTCGACGACGAGCACGTTGGAGGGCTTCAGGTCCCGGTGGACGAGCCCGGCGCCGTGGATGGACTGGAGGGCCTCCGCGACGCCCGCCGCCAGCCAGCGCACCGCCTGGGCCGGCATCGGCCCGCAGTCGTTCACTATCTCCTCGAGCGAGGGCGCGGGAACGTACGCGGTGGCCAGCCACGGCACGGCCGCCCGCGGGTCGGCGTCGACCACGGCCGCCGTGTAGAAGCCGGACACCGCGCGGGCCGCCTCGACCTCACGCGTGAAACGGACACGGAACAGCTGGTCCTCGGCGAGCTCCGTCCGGACGGTCTTGATCGCCACGCGCCGGCCGGACGCCGAGCGCGCGAGATAGACCAGCCCCATGCCGCCGGCACCCAGCCGTCCCAGCACCTCGAACGGCCCGATCCGCCGCGGATCGTGCTGCGTCAGCTGATCCACCACTTGCCTGCCACCTCCCCGTACGAGCCGCGTCACCCACATATGTACGCGACCGCGTGCAGCGTCTCACCACCGCACCGCCGTGGCGGCACGCACCCCGATTCTTCCTGTCCGGGCCACAGGTTGCGAACCCAGTGACATATCGGGTGTCTCGCCCTATAACGCGACAAAAATGTGCACGTCAGCGCTGCAGTACGGCGAACGAGGCCCCCTGGTCGTCCGTGGCCACACCCACCGTTCCGTACGAAGTGTCGAACGGTCCCGCCTGGACGCGGCCGCCGAGCCGGTTCACCGTCCCGAGTGCGGCATCGCAGTCCTCGACCCCGAAGTGGACCATGAAGTGCGGTGGCATCTCGGCCGGGAAGACCTCGGTGAGCGGGGCGCGGCCGAAGTCGGGCTCGGCGTCCGGGCCGACCAGGGCGTCGGTGAACAGGCCCCCGTAGAAGGCGCCGACGGCCTCGGGGTCGCGGGCGTACAGCTCGACCCAGACGAAGCTGCCGGGCTCGTGGCGCTGCCCGAACCCCGGGTGCGTCCCCGGCTGCCACAGACCGAAGACGGCACCCTCGGGGTCGGCGGCGAGCGCGGCGACGCCCAGCTCGCCGACCGGGATCGGTGCGGTGACGATCTGGCCGCCGGCCGCCAGGATCCGCCGGCACAGGGCCTCGGCGTCCGGCGTCGCGAAGTACACCGTCCAGACCGTGGGCAGGCGGCCGTCCGGCTTGTGCGCGAGCCCGGCGACGGGCTCACCGTCGTGGTACGCCCACACGGTCCCGCCGTACGACTCCTCGAAGGTCCACCCGAAGAGCTCACCGTAGAACCGTTTTCCCGCCTCGACGTCGGCGAGCTGCGCGTCCACCCAGCAGGGGACGCCCTCCGTGTACGCCGCTTCACGCGCAGATGCCCCATTTTCGGCCATGCTGTCAAGCTAACGTCCCTAGGGCCTGTCCGGCGGATCATGCCGCAGACGCGGGGGCTGGCACGCACATCTGCCGCGTTGTCGTCACTCGCCGACTCCCCCACGCTCGGCTTCTCCCCCACGCTCGACTTCGCTCGAGCGGGGGGGACCCCATGCGCGGGAGGGGCCCCATCGCGTCGACTCCCTCCTCCGC